>CAYZNX010000086.1:0-5730 GCA_964479825.1 uncultured Planctomycetia bacterium
TCTTTTTTTTATCTCTTCTTATATTCCAACTTATTTTTCAAGCCATTCATAAAAAGCATATGTAGAGCAAATTTTCTTAATAAAGATGAGAAATCATGCTGATTAGGAATAATAAGTTTTAATAATTTATTCTGCTTTTCAAAATGTTCTATCAAGCAGTAGAAATCGCCATCGCGATAATACTCCAAGTTCATACTGCTCTCAACCACATAACGCCTGTCCACAATTACCACCTTATCGTGCATTCTGCGCCCCTCTGGGATAAAATACCTCACACCCAGCATCTTCCAGCCTTTTAAACTCCTCTTCACCTACGATCTCTTCATAGCTCACATCCGGAAACTTTGTATTCAAATAAATCCTTACCTCTAAGGCGCCCCCAAAAGAATGGATAAAAGACAGGCTGGGAAGTCTCCATCAGACACTGGATAAGAATACCTGCTCTTCTGCTTTAGCCCTAAAATCCCTTCTAGGAACCATACAGCTTGAGCCGGTCTCAGATAGTAATGAGGATTTTTATAATTTGATTGATGGTGATTTTGAGATTGCTTTGGCCGCTACGCAGCCTCGCAATGACGATGGGGTTAGACCCTTCAAGCTTCTATTACATAGCTCACACCAAAATTCAAACCCTTGCCCTATTGGATGACAGGGACAAGGTTTCGAATTGGTCAATGTGGTGGAGGCGGCGGAAATCGAATCCGCGTCCTCTGGTATCCCAAAAAGAGTATCTACATGTTTGGTTTACCTTTTAGTTTCACAAGATGAGCTCCGATAAACGGGATGTCATCAAGCATAGTCCTTTTTATGCTCCTCGCCCTTTTCAAAAGAACATAAAAGAAAGGGCCAGCCTGCTAATCGCGTCCAGCAGGTCCCGCAGGCAGAACCTGTAGACGGGTCGCTTTATTAAGCGACAGCTACCGCCTCGCTAGAGGCCAAGATGGCCTCTGCTTCAGCTACTGCATCGTCGTAGTTGGCGTTTTGTTTGTGCCAGGTGTTTTACGAGGCCTCCTAGCAACCTCGACATGCTGCTCTTATCAAGCCTACCAAAGTCGAAACCTTTCGCCCCCAAATTTGCGAAGCAAATTTGATCCTGAAGCGGCGTTAAATAATCCGACGAATAGGAGGATTATAGCCGCTGAAGGACCTTTGCCTCCCCTCCCTGATTTGTTTGCGAAGCAAATTTGATCCTGAGCAAGCCCTTGACATCGAAGATGTCAAGGGCGAAGCGAAGAACCTCCTCTATCCTTTAAACCTTTTAGCCCTCTCTATATCTCTCTCTGCCTCCCTGCTCTTTATTGCCTCACGTTTATCGTATTGCTTTTTTCCCTTTGCCAAAGCCAGTTCTATCTTTGCAAGACCCTCTTTGAAATAGACCTTTAAAGGAATAAGCGCTAGGCCTTTCTGGGAAATCTTACTTATGAGATAGTTGATTTCTCTCTTATGCAAAAGTAGTTTCCTGGGCCTTAATGGATCCTGCTCTTTCTGGCTTGTATATTCGTAAGGACTTATATGCATGTGATATAAAAATATCTCGCCTGCCTCTGCTTTAGCAAAGCCTTCCGCTAAACTCGCCCTCCCTGTCCTTAATGATTTTACTTCTGCGCCCTTAAGTTCAAGCCCTGCCTCTACGCTCTCAAGTATAAAATAATCGCGCCTGGCACTCCTGTTAGTAATGCTAACACTGTGCTTCATGGCATAAATTTATACTATCAAAAAATGTCTCGCAAATCAAGAAAAATCTGCCCTTCCAGAGACTTTTGGCAGATTTTTCTTGATATCAAGGGCTCAACGCACCAATAAAACTGAAGTCCTGTGTCCACTAATAAAAAGGTGAGAGCTATTTCTTTCAACAGAGTCATATATCCTGCCATAAGAATCTATAAAGCAGGAATATCCTGTGTTGGCGCATCTTGCTATTGGTACTCTGTTTTCTATCGCACGGAAGACAGAACATGCTGTATGCTGGTAAGGGGCCCCGCTCTTTCCGTACCATGCGTCATTGGTTATGACCACAAGGAACCTTGCCCCATTCTGGACAAATCCCCTTGCTAATTCTGGAAAGATATCTTCGTAGCAGATCAGGGCAGCAAATTTAGTCGTAAGTTGTAAATCGTAAGTTGTAAGTTTGAATATCCTAAAAACCTGTCCTGGCGAAAATTCCCCTAGTTCTCCAAGTATTAAATTGCGTAAAATCGGGAACTTATCAGAAAACGGCACATATTCCCCGAAAGGCACAAGGTGAATCTTGTCATATTTATCAAGTGCCTCGCCATCCTTTGAGACTAAAACAGCGCTGTTAAAGCTCTTTAAACCTCTCTCGGTATTGGCCCCTAAGAGGATTGGCGTTTTTATCTCTCTGGCTAAATCAAGAACCTGGCCCGTCAACTCTCTATCGCTTATGAAGAATCCCGGGAACGAGGTCTCAGGCCAGATAATTAAATCAGTGTTATCAAATGCTGTCATTCTTGTCATGTTAATATATTTATCCAATATACCCCTGGCAGAGCCAATGTCCCATTTTACCTCCTGCGGTATGTTGCCTTGAATAACTGAAACTCTTATCGAGCTACTACCGCCTTTCTCGCTAAGTCTAAAAAAACCATAACCGTAAACTGATACAAGAATCAACGCAGCAAAGAGCCAAGGGCATAGAGCATAGAGGAAAAAACCTTCTCTTTGCTCTTTGCTCTTTGCTCTTTGCTTTGCAATCGCCCTCATTAGAACCCATACGCTTACATTAACCATCATTATCACAAACGAAACCCCGTAGACGCTGGAAAAATCTGCGATTTGTATAAAAGGGAGATTTCTATACTGCGAATATCCCAGTAATGCCCATCCAAAACCTGTAAAGAGATTGGCCTGGAGGTATTCAAGTGCTGCCCAAATGGCAGGAATAGAGCATAGAGCTAAGAGCTTAGAGCTTAGAGAAAAAAATGCGCTCTTTGCTCTTTGCTCTTTGCTCTGTAGCAATGCTATAAAAAATCCGAAGATTCCAAAATATAATGCCAAGTATAAACAAAGTAAAATCAGGCCTATCAATGTTACATGATAAAGCCAGTATAAAACCCCGGCATAAAATAAAAATCCGCATATATAAGAAATAAAAAAAGCTCTTTTTGGAGAACTATTTTGTATCCCGAAGAAAAGCGGAATAAATCCTATAAAGGCAAGATAACTGAGATTGAAATTTGGAAAGGCAAGGATTAATAATATTGCTGATAGCATTGCGCATAGCATGTTAAGACCTAAGACCACAGACCAAAGACCAGAGACTACAGACCAAAATTTTTCTTCGAAAAATTTTTAAAAAAGGTCTTTGGTCTGTAATTACTTCCCGCAGCACTTCTTATACTTTTTCCCGCTACCACATGGGCAGGGGTCATTCCTCCCGACCTTAGGGGAGGCCCGTTTATGCTGAATCGGAAATTCAGAAGAAGGCATGTCTTTCTCAGGCCTTTGCGCCCCAGAAGAAAGAGGAGAAATCCTAGACATAGGCGCTGTTTCGGTATGCACAAATTCTTGAGGCAAGGATTGAAATACACCCCTGATAGTTCCCCTTTCATGCACAGCCTGTATTTTAAACAAGAACCCTATTGTATCATCCTTGATGGAGTCTATCATGGAGGTAAACATCTCATAGCCCTCATGCTGATATTCTACCAATGGGTCGCGTTGGCCGTATGCCCTGAGGCCTATCCCTTCTCTTAAATTATCCATTGCGTGCAAATGATCTTTCCATTTTGTGTCAATGATCTGAAGCATTACCATCTTTTCTATATGCCTCAAGGCATCTGCGCCTATCTTATTCTCTTTTTCCTGATATAAGGCTTTCGCTATATCGACAATGGTGTCGCGTATCTCATCCCTGTCCTTGCCCTCAACTATATCCTGCAGACCATTCAGTCTTATATTAAACCTTGACCAAAACCATTCATTAAACTCGCTGTATTTCCAGTCTGACTTATGCATCTCATGGTTAAGATATATCTCTATTGCGCCATCTATAACATCTCCTATGATCTCATAAATATGACCCCTCAGATCCTTTTCAAACAGAACCTTTCTTCTCTCTTCGTATATAATCTCTCTCTGCTTATTCATCACGTTGTCGTATTCCAGGATATGCTTACGTATATCAAAATTATGCTGCTCAACCCTTTTCTGCGCCACTTCTATTGCCCGGGTTACAAGGGGATGCTGAATATCCTGGCCCTCCTCTATGCCAAGTCTGTCGTATATAACGCCTATCCTGTCAGAGCCAAAAAGCCGCATAAGGTCATCCTCAAGCGATATATAGAATCTGGAAGAACCTGGATCGCCCTGCCTTCCGGCACGGCCACGCAACTGATTATCTATTCTCCTGGACTCGTGACGTTCTGTTGCTATAACATGAAGTCCGCCGAGTTCTACTACTCTTTCGTGTTCTTTTTGGACCCTCTCCATGGCCTCGCTGAGCATCTTCTCAACCTCTTCTTTATTAACATCTTTAGGCCCTAACCCTTTCGCCTTAAGCCAGTCGTTTACCATAAACTCAGGATTTCCTCCAAGCAATATGTCTGTACCGCGGCCAGCCATATTAGTAGCAATAGTAACAGCATTAAGCCTGCCTGCCTGGGCAACAATCGTAGCCTCCAGTTCATGATACTTTGCATTTAAAACATTATGAGCTATGTTGCGCCTCTTTAAAAGCGAACTCAGGCGTTCTGATTTTTCTATAGAAATAGTACCGACAAGAACAGGCCTCCCTTTTTTATATAATTCCTCAATCTCATTGCATACGGCATTAAATTTTTCCTTTGCTGTCTTATATATCACGTCGGGATAATTCGTCCTTATTAAAGGCCTATTGGTGGGTATGGACACGGTATCCAGTTTATAGATATGACTGAACTCCTGAGCCTCTGTCATCGCCGTCCCTGTCATGCCTGCAAGCTTTTTGTACATCCTGAAATAATTCTGAAATGTAATGGTGGCCAGGGTCTGATTTTCTCTTTCTATCTTTAATCCCTCTTTTGCTTCTATTGCCTGGTGCAGGCCATCTGACCAGCGCCTTCCAGGCATGAGCCGGCCTGTAAATTCATCAACAATAATCACCTCTCCGTCTTTCGCTACATAGTCAACGTCTCTCTCAAAAAGGTTATGCGCCTTAAGGGCCTGTATTATATGGTGCCTGTACTCCATTGTCCCTATGTCATGCATATTATCTATACCTAACTCTTCGGCAACCTTTATCTCTCCTTCTTCTGTCAGATGCGCGGTGTTTGCCTTTTCATCAACAATATAATCATACCCCTTTGAAAGGTCTATCCCTTTAAATTTTGCATCTATCTCGTCTTTTTCCAGGATTATCCTTCCCTTCAGCGTCGGGACAATCCTGTTGCAAATATAATACTTGTCAGTGGACTCCTCTGACGGCCCTGAAATAATAAGCGGGGTACGTGCCTCATCTATAAGGATACTATCAACCTCGTCAACTATTGCATAGTTTAAATCGCGCTGCACCATGTCTTCTTTTCTTACCACCATATTGTCTCTCAAATAATCAAATCCAAATTCATTGTTTGTCCCATAAGTTATGTCGCTGTTATAGGCTATCTGCCTGAGCTCATGGCCCATATCGTGCTGGATCACGCCTACTGTAAGCCCAAGAAATTCATACACAGGCCCCATCCACTCTCTGTCTCTCCTGGCAAGATAATCATTCACTGTTACAATGTGAACCCC
>CAYZNX010000087.1:0-5686 GCA_964479825.1 uncultured Planctomycetia bacterium
CTATCTCCTTTATCTTCTCCTCAAGGTCTTTGCCTATGCCCGGAATAGTCGTAAGTCTATCCTCTCTTACGAATATCTCTATATCCTCTGGTATAGACTCTATGTTCTGAGCAGCCCGTTCATACGCGCGAATCCTGAAAGGATTATCGTCCTTTATCTCAAGGATATGCGCAATCTGTCGAAAGATATTGGCAATCTCCTGATTCTTCATAATATAATAATTTTAACATAGATTTTTTTGTTTATAAAGTATATAATTGTAGCCATGCTATTAAAATTCTTCCGCAAAAAGAAGAACATGAAACGTATAATGTGGGCCCTTGCTGTCATAATAATACCTGCATTTGTAATATGGGGAGCCGGCTCAGCAGGCAGAAAAAGAGAGAAAGGCCCAGACTATGCAGGAAAGATTTTTAATAAAAAGATATCTTTCGACGAATATCTGGATATGTGGCGCGTAACACGAGACCATGCCATAAGGACCTTCGGTGTCAATATCCCCTCTGAATTTATTGATCAGTTGGCATGGAACAGAATAATTCTTCTGAAAGAGGCAGAGAGAGAAAAAATAAATGTGGCAGATACAGAGGTACTGGAAAAAATAATCTCAATGCCTATATTCCAGAGGGAAGGCGTATTTGATAAAAAATTATATAAATCCATGCTCGCAGACAGTGCAAAAGGGTTTGAAGAAAAGTTAAGAGACGATCTGCGGATCTCAAAACTCACAGAAAAAGTCACCGCAGATATCACCTTAAGTGACGAAGAGATAAGAGAAGAGTATAGAAAGAAATTTGAAAAAATAAAGGCATCTTATATAGCCATACCATTTGCTGACTTTGAAAAAGATGTGCGATACGAAGAGTCCAATCTCATTGATTTCTATGAAAAAAACAAGGATTTATTTAGAAAACCTGAGCAAAGAAATCTTAAATACATAGACATACTATTTTCGAGTTTTGACAAAGAGGTTTATATAGAGGACGGGGAAATAGAGAGATATTTTGAAGAACATATATCTACTTATAAAAAAGAAGGCTCTGATGAAATGCCTGTATTAGATGACGAAATGAAAAAGAAGATATCTGAAGAACTTTCCATTCAGAGGAAAGGATCGTTTGCAGAAGAACTGTCTTATAAGGTTCTAGATATGGCGCTCAAAGAAAAGGATCTGGACAAGGTTGCCTCTTCCTTCGCCCTGACGGCAAGAGAAACCGGCTCCTTCTCTCAGCAGGATGAGATCCCTGGTATCGGCTGGTCATATGAATTTACAAAAAAAGGTTTTGAGCTAAGAAAAGAAGAGATCTCTAACGTCCTCATTAAGACAGATAAAGGCTTTTACATAATACAGTTGAAGGGAAAAAAGCCCTCTTATGTACCCGATTTTTCAGAAGCCAGGGATTCAGTAATAGATGCCTATATTAAAAACCAATCTATAAAACTCTCTGAGAAAAAGGCAATGAAAATTTATATGAGAATTGATAGTAAGTTATCACCCCTCACCCCACCCTCTCCCCCTAGGGGAGAAGGAAAGGGTGAGGGGGCATTTGAAAAGACTGACCTAGAGATCAAACAAACTGACCTTATCACGCGCGATGGTTATATCCCTATGTTAGGACCGACCAGGGGATTTGTCGAGGCGTGCATTTCCACAAAGACAGGACAGGTGACTAACCCATTAAAAATGCAAAATAGCTGGGTTATTGCAAGGCCTGACGAATATGAGGACATAGATGAGGCTAAGTACATAGAAGAAAAAGAAGGTTTTAAGGAAGAACTTCTCTCAAGAAAAAAAGATTCTGCCTTTAATGCATGGTTCAATAAACTGCTAAAGGAAGGTAACTTTGTGAGTTACACCCGACAAGAGGAAGGCACCTACCGCTGATGATTCAATAGGCCCTTTAGTTCTTTCATAAACTGATTTATATCTTTAAATTGCCTGTAAACAGAGGCAAATCTAACATAAGCGACCTCATCTAACTCATATAAAAGGCTCATCACCAATTCACCAATCTGATTTGCCTCAACCTCTTTTTCGAATTTACTCTGCTGGCTGTACTCAATCTTGTCGGCAAGCTCCTCAAGCCGCTCTACGCTTATGGGCCTTTTCTCGCAGGCCTTCTTGATACCAGCCAGAAGCTTTTTCTTGTCAAAGGCCTCCCGTCTATTGTCCTTCTTAATAACCATCAGGGATGTCTCTTCTATATTTTCATATGTCGTAAAACGTCTTTTACAGTTAAGGCATTCTCTGCGTCTGCGGATTGAACGGCCCTCCTCAGAAGAACGAGAATCAATCACCTTATCTTCCTTGTGACCACAAAATGGACATTTCATAATTAATCTCCCAGTATAAGTTACCTGCAATCTCCAGAAATAACTTCACACTTTAAGCAATGCTTAAAGTGTGAAGTTAAGCACTCAAAGCAGCTCTGGATAAAGAGAAAATCTCCTTGTGAGTTCATCAACCCTAGCTATGCATCTCTTTAGTGCTGCACTATCTTCTTTCTCTGTTAATGCGAGATTTATTATATCAGCTATCTCGTTCATCTCGTGTTCCTTCATCCCTCTTGTAGTTACCGCAGGCGTACCTAATCTTAAGCCACTGGTTATAGCCGCGCTTCTTTTATCAAAAGGTATCAGGTTCTTATTAACAGTTATGCGGATTTTGTCAAGTATCAAGGCCGCATCCCTGCCGCTAATGCCCTTAGATTGTAAGTCTATTAATGAGAGGTGATTGTCTGTCCCTCCAGAGACTATCCTAAATCTTAATTCTTCAAGGCGGCCGGCCAATCTCGTAGAATTTTTTACAATCTGGGACTGGTATTCCTTAAACTCCTTAGACCCTGCCTCCTTTAATGCCACGGCCTTAGCTGCTATCACATGCATCAATGGCCCTCCCTGGATGCCTGGAAAAATCTCAGAGTCTATCCTCTTGGCAAATTCTTTGCGGCAGAGTATCATCCCACCTCGGGGCCCGCGTAATGTCTTATGCGTCGTGGTACTTATTACCTCAGCATAAGGGACAGGTGTAGGATGAAGGCCTGCAGCAACAAGTCCTGCGATGTGCGCCATATCAACAAAAAGATACGAACCTATTTCATCGGCTATCTCCCTGAATCTCTTGAAATCAATAGTACGGGGATATGCGCAGGCCCCTGCTATAATCATTTTTGGCCTGTGTTTTTTTGCCAGGGAAGCTATCTCATCATAATCTAACCTTTCATCTCTATGCCCTACCCCATATGAAACAAAATTAAAAAACCTGCCTGAAAAATTATTAGGGTGCCCGTGAGAAAGATGGCCTCCGCACGCAAGGTCCATAGCCAAAACTGTATCCCCTGGTTCAAGCAAAGAAAACAATACCGCCATATTCGCCTGTGTCCCGGAATGCGGCTGGACATTAGCATGTTCCGCTTTAAAAAGTTTCTTAGCCCTGTATATGGCTATATCCTCCACATCGTCAACATGCTCGCACCCGCCATACCATCTCTTCGACGGATATCCCTCGGCATACTTGTTCGTAAGCACTGATCCCTGCGCCTCAAGGACAGCAAGACTAGCAAGATTCTCACTTGCTATGAGTTCAATATTATCCTGTTGTCGTTTTAATTCCTTACGCACAGCTTTATAAATCTCCGGATCAATCTTTTTTAACCTCTCCATCTCCCCTCCAAAAATAACTTCACATTTTCAGCATTGCAAAAAATGTGAAATTAAGTTAGGTTTCTATATCCTTAATCTGCCTGACCCTTCTTCTATGCCTGCCCCCCAGGGAACGCGTTTTAAGCCAGACATCTACAATCTTTTTAGCCTTGGATGACGGCACAATATTTGCCGCAAGAACTAAAACATTTGCATCGTTATGTTCTCTGCTGGAACGCGCAATATCTACCCTATCGCATAGTGCAGCCCGGACACCTCTAACCTTATTACTAACCATGGCCATGCCTACGCCCGTCTTGCAGATAAGTATACCTCTGGGATACTTACTACTACCAACTGCCTTACTAACCTTGTGGCCTATAATTGGATAATCACAGCTCTCTTCGGAAAATGTCCCAAAATCCTTTACGCTGTGTCCCTTATTTTTTAAAAATTTCACAAGAAAGGTCTTTAACCTATAACCCCCATGGTCTGCGCCTATTGCTATCCTCATTATCTAGTCTCCTTAAATAACTCCAGAAAAATATTCTCCACCTCATCTCTTATCATATGCAAAACTCTCCTATATTCCTCAAGAGATTTGCCAATGGGATCTGGTATATCTTCGTTCTCCTTTAAAAGCCTGACCCGGCTGCCAACCTCTGGCAACATCCTTAAGACAATATCTTTATGGAGCTTTTCCATCACAAAGATAAAATCTGATTTCTTCAATAAATCAGGATTTATACATTTCCCTTTATGCATTGAAACATCAAGACCCGTCTCTTTCATTACCTGGACTGTATTGGCCGCTGCAGGCATGCCCAAATAAGAGCCTGTACCTGCAGAATCAACAAGAATCTCTTTATCGAGCCCCGACTCTTTAAGAAACCTATCCAGCATAAATTTTGCCATGACGCTCCTGCAGCTGTTCCCTGTGCACACGAAAAGCACATGATAATTGGCTAACAAATCATCCTTTGGTATCGCGCCTTCGCGAAGGACTATAGAAGGGTAAGTGCTGACATCAATGATACTGGACTCCCTTCCTATCTCTGTAGCGCCCGCATCTAATATAACATCAATAACATCTTTCATCTCTAAGATAACCTCATCGCCGGAGACAGGCGGTTTTTTACCTGAGATATTTGCACTGGGGGCAACAATGGGCAGAGATACCTCCTTTATAAGATCCAGAGCGACTTTATTTCTTGGCATGCGGATACCAACTTTTTCTTGTTCTTTATTTAAAGCTATTATTGTCAATGGCCCTGGCCAGAATTTATGAATAAGTCTCTCTGCGCCTTCTGACAAGACTATATCCAAGTCCTCCAGTGCCCTAAATTCCGCAATATGAAATGTAAATGGTTTATGCCTTGGCCTTTTTTTTATACTATATAGCCTATCCATTGTTTCTTTATTCAAAAAATTAGCGGCAATGCCATACACTGTCTCTGTAGGAAACGCAACAAGCCCTCCCTCTTGAAGAACATAGGCCGCCTCTTTTATTAAGCCTTCTTCTGGAAAATTAGGGTTAATTTTTAGTATCTTGGCCTGCATATCATCATCTGACTGCATTTAAAATCCTGGCAGCGAAGATCCCTGCATTCCTTGCGCCTGACCTTCCAATGGCCATGCTGGCCACAGGGACGCCAGACGGCATCTGCACAGTTGAAAGAAGAGAATCGAGTCCTTTCAATGCCTTTGTCTCTATCGGGACCCCTATAACCGGTAAATCTGTATACGAACTCACAACCCCTGCTAAGGCAGCTGAGCCTCCTGCCCCGCATATTAAAATCTTCAAACCTCTTTTTTTAGCAGACGTTGCGTATCTACGCACTGCCTCTGGGGCCCTATGTGCTGAAAGCACGTTTATCTCATAAGGAATTTTATATTCCTTCAAGATTTTTTCTGTCTCGAGCATCGTCTCGGCATCAGACTTACCGCCCATTAATATACCAACCAAAGGACTCTTCCTAATTACCATGCCTAATCTCCTTAGTTTAAATCCGAAATCCAAATTTCTAATTTTGAATTTGTTTCG
>CAYZNX010000088.1:0-5619 GCA_964479825.1 uncultured Planctomycetia bacterium
GATTCGAAGAGAGCTTTGCGCCGAGCGAAGCGAGGAAAAGGCGCAATCCGCGCCGACAGCAAAGCGAGTGCCCGACCCGAAAAATTTCAATCAGAAATTTTGAGGGCGGCGAATCCTACCTCCTCCGCCAGTATTTTACAAGTCGCAGGGTGTTAGGGATTCGCCGCCAAGGTTTCTTAGCATTGCAATAAAAGACAATAAAAGAGACATAGATTGAGAAATGTGGATATAAAGAAGATCGTTGTAGTCGGCGGAGGCCCTGCAGGCATGATGGCTGCTATCAGGGCAAGTCAGCTTAAACAGGATGTAACCCTGATTGAAAGGAATGCAGCTCTAGGCAAAAAGCTTTTATTGAGTGGCAAAGGCCGCTGCAATCTCACCAATGCCTGCGATCTGGATTCATTTCTCAATAGATTTCATAAAAACGGCCAATTCTTAAGAGATGCCTTCAATCTCTTTTTTAATAAAGATCTGATAAATTTTTTTGAAAAGCGGAGCCTAAGGCTAAAGATAGAAAGGCAGTCTCGTATTTTTCCAGTCAGTGACGATGCAGGCAGTATCTTAGAGGTTTTAAAAAAAGAGCTTTGTAAGAATAAAGTCAGGATTATTTTTAAGGCGACGGTCAAAGATATTTTACTACGGGTAAATGAAGTTAAAGGTGTGGTCTTAGAGGATGGCAGGGTGGTTCCTGCTGATAGGCTTATTTTAGCTACAGGAGGGGCATCGTATAGATTTACTGGTTCGACAGGGGAAGGTTTTGATATAGCCCGAAGACTCGGCCACTCTATAGTCCTCATTCTGCCAGGCCTTGTAGCATTGGAAACAAAACAGGATTATCCTAAATTATTAGAGGGCTTGACGCTTAAGAATATACGTCTTAAATTCAATAGAGATAATAAGAGGATAATTTCAGATATAGGTGAGTTATTATTTACAAGTTTTGGCATCTCCGGTCCTCTGGTTTTGTCTTTGAGCGGCATTATTGTAGACTGGTTGAATAAAGATGAGCCAGTGTCTGTAGAAATAGACCTTAAACCTGCCTTATCTATGGAGCAGGTAAATGCCAGGCTCTTAACAGAATTTAAAATAAACCCCAGAAAGGAGATTAAAAATACGCTTAGAAATTTATTACCCAAGAGATTGGTCAATATCTTTTTAGATATGGCAAAGGTTATACCTGACAAGAAGGGAAGCGAGATTAGTCAAGAGGAACGCAAGAATTTAGTTTTGTTATTTAAGGGCTTACGTTTAGATATCACTGGGTCACGGCCAATAGAGGAGGCGATGATTACACGAGGCGGCGTATCTTTAAAAGAGATAAGTCCCCGCACAATGGAATCCCGCATTGTTAAAAAGCTATATTTTGCAGGAGAGATGATAGACGTTGATGCAGATACAGGCGGTTTTAATATGCAGGCGGCATTTTCCACTGGTTATCTAGCCGGCGAGAGTGCAGCCTTGAATTAAGAAAATGAGAAAAAATATTGTTATAATAATTGTATTTACATTGTTGTTTTCAGCTCTTATATTATTTATTAATAATAGGCATGCAAGGCCTAAAGGTCTTATCGCGTTTGTTATCGATGATTGGGGTTATAATAAAAAGAATATAGAGTTACTCTTCCAGATACAGCGGCCCATTACAGTATCTATACTGCCAAACTTACGCTATTCTAGTTACATTGCTAAGGCAGTTGGAGATAAAAAAACAATGCATGATATAATATTACATCTTCCGTTAGAATCTGAGAGTGACGAGGCAGCAGAGATTAATACTATTCGGGGCGATATGGAAAAAAGTGAAATAATGTCTATATTTGAGAAAGACATAGAAAGCGTCCCTGGCCTAATTGGTGTTTCAAATCATCAAGGTTCAAATGCTACAAGGGACAAAAGAGTAATGAGGGTTATATTTGAGGAATTAAAAAGGAGGAGGCTGTTTTTTCTGGATAGCTTGACGACGTCAGACTCTGTGGCGAGAGATGTTGCGCGTGAGGCAGGGGTGGGATTTTGCCAACGGGATGTCTTTTTGGACATTACGGATCAGACTGATTTTGAGAATTTTTATTCTTATATTAAAGGGCAGATAGATGAGTTATCCATGATAGCGATTAATAACGGGTCTGCTATTGGAATAGGCCACGATAGAACTATCACGCTTAATGCCATAAAGGATTCAATTCCAGAACTTGAAAAAAAGGGCATAAAGATAGTGCCGTTGAAAGACTTGGTAAGGAAGGATGAATAAGAAAGTTTTTTTCATAATTCTTATATCGGCTCTATTTCTTACTTCGTGCGCACGGATGCCGGTGAAACATACTTCTGCAATGGAAACAATAGAACCTTATCCTGGCATGCCATATGGGGTGGTCACTGCGCCTGGCGTGCCAAGGGTTGATGTGTATCACGAGGTCGCCCCTGGCGAGACAGTATGGCGGATAAGCAAGATGTACGATGTTAATATAGAGTCTATTGTAAAGGCAAACAAATTATTGGATGTAAATAAGCTTGAAAAGGGACAGAGGCTGTTTATTTCGCAAGCAGCTCCCTTAAGGTCAGTAATCCCGTTATTTCCTTCTAAGAAATGGAGCTATATTATTATCCATCATAGTGCAACAGATGTTGGCAATGCCCTTTCCTTTGACTATGTACATTCAGAAAAGAAGCGCTGGAAGGGATTGGGTTATCACTTTGTAATAGATAATGGCTCATCTGGCAAGGAGGATGGATTTATAGAGGTCTCGCCTCGATGGGTAAATCAGGAGGATGGGGCACACTGCAGCGCAGACAGCATGAACTATAAGGGTATAGGTATATGTCTTGTTGGTAACTTTAATGAGGAGACTGTAAGCTATAAACAAAAAGAGTCGCTTATTTTCTTGGTAAATAAATTAAAGGACTATTATGGTATTCCTGATTCTCATATATTGGGACATGGCCAGGTAAAAGGCGCTAGCACAGACTGCCCTGGCAAGAGATTTCCATGGAGAGAATTCCTTAGCCGTTTAAATCCATAAAATCATTGAAATATCCGTACCTGCGGTATAATATATATACAAAATACGAGAAGGCAGGAGATGATGTCTGAAAAAGATAAAGAGTTAACCAACCAAGAGCTTTTACAATTAATGTTCATTCAGTATATTTCTATTCTGGCAAATTCAGGCATGCAGCAGCTAGGAAAGATTATGGACCCAGTGACCGGGAGGATAGAAAAAAATTTAGAGGCTGCCCATGCAACGATAGAGATACTTACAATGCTTAAGGAAAAGACAAAAGGGAATCTGAGCGATGTTGAGGAAAAGGTTATCTCTGATGCTGTAGCTAATCTTCAGCTAAATTATGCCGAAGAGGTAAACCGCGCGGAAAAAGAAAACAAAAGGTAATATTATTAGATTAAAGGTCGCCATGGGCCCTATAGAAGATCTTGATTTCGAGATATCATTTTATGAGAACCTTCTTAAAGATAATCCTGACTATATCGAGGCCTTAGTCGCGTTGGGGGATGCTTATACCAGAAGGGAGCGTTATGAGGACGGGCTTAAGATAGATCAGAGACTTGCAAGATTGAGGCCAGATGACCCGCTTATACACTATAATCTCGCCTGCAGTTATTCTTTATTGAAAATGTCCTATCTATGCCTGCAGGCCCTTGAAAAGGCGCTTTGCCTGGGATACCGTGACTTTGATTTTATGGAGAACGACGCAGACCTTGAGTTTATAAGAAGAAATCCTCGCTATAGAGAATTGTTATCCAGATATATCATTAATAAAGATAAAATTTAACATATATTAATGACGGCGAATTACATACAGCGACATCGCGCCCATAGCTCAATTGGATAGAGTGCCGGCCTACGAAGCCGTAGGTTCCCTGTTCGAACCAGGGTGGGCGCGCCGATCTCCATCGCCCTGGGATTTTGCCACTACCCAAAATTTGTCTTTCTGTAAAATAAGAGTGTAATACAATAATCTGTTTCAAGAAGAAAACAAACAAGGCAATCGTTGGAAATGTGGTAATCGCTGAGTTAAGAGGGGTAGTATTGTCACAAGTTAAAATCATACGGCACTCTAAAGAGTGCCCGACCAAAGATTAATTGGTAGGTCACCCTTCAGGGTGACGCAGATGACTGGACATCAAAAAGGAATTTCCTAGTATATGAACTTAACTTCACAAAATAAGCATTGCAGAAAATGTGAAGTTATTCGCTGGAACCCAGCCTTTAGGCTGTCTGTTACTATGTTCGAGTTTCAGCGGCAATGCAGCGCCAGGTGTAGGTGGTATTTCATTAATCCCAAGTATTGTTTTGCTTGGGATTTGCTATTTTAAACAAATGATGAGAAGAGATTATCCGAGCTTAATAGTCAGTGATAAAGAGGGTAGGATTGTCGATGTCCCTTCTTTAGAGGCCACAGGGATGAAAGCGGGGCATTTTTTTCGATTGCACAGCTGCGATCTTATAAGGTTACCTTATGGAAGCGAATTATTTATGCTGCCGGATAGAATACCAGTGGGTTATGACAATATGGCAAAAAGATTTGTGTCCTTAGATGGGGTTTTTGCTGTCAGCGCTTTTATATCCCCTGGCTATACAGTAACCTACAGCGCTTCTTTTATGGAGATTGACAAACCAAGGATGTTGCCGCTTTTTTCATATGCTGCAGCTGCATTTTATAAAGGCCAGTTTTATGTTACAGCTGTAAGGGTTGACAGGGAATGCCGCCAGGATTTGAGATATATGGATATTGAGCTAGCGAGAAAAAATGCAGAGCGATATAAGAAACTTTTTCCACATAACAGACTTATAAGGCATCTTGGAAAATGCGCATTTATATATGCTTGTCCAGCAGCCGTGAATTTCTTCTTAAATAGATACGAATGCCCTCTTCCTGCATCTCCATATTGCAATGCCGGCTGCCTTGGCTGCATTTCGTATCAACCTGACGACAGATGCCATGTTACTCAACCGAGAATAAAATTTTTGCCGACGCCGGAGGAGCTCGCTGGAGTAGCGCTGTATCATATTGAGAATGTAAGAGCGCCTATAGTGAGCTTTGGTCAAGGCTGTGAAGGTGAGCCGCTGCTTGTAAGTCAGATAATTGAGAAATCTATAAGAACAATACGTAAGAAGACAAACAAGGGGATAATAAATCTTAATACAAACGCAAGCCAACCGGAGGGCATAGCTCGGCTATTTGACGCAGGGATGGATAGCATTAGAGTCAGTTTGAATAGCCTAAGAGAAGGTTATTACCTAAGGTATTATAGGCCCAGGGGCTATACCTTCAGAGATGTGATGGATTCTATTAAAACAGCAAAGGCTAAGAATGGATTTGTTTCCATAAATTATTTGACTATGCCAGGCCTTGCAGATCTAGAATCTGAATTTCATGCCCTTAAAAGGTTCTTAGAAAAATACAAGATAGATATGGTTCAATGGAGAAATTTGAATTTTGACCCTCTAAGATATTTTAAAATATTAAAGGTAGGGATTGACGCTTCTAAGCTGCTCGGCGTAAGACAGATTATCCGTTTAGTCAAAGAATCCTTTCCTCATATGATTACAGGCTATTTTAATCCATCGAAAGACAGGATAAGGAGAATGACTTCCATCTTAA
>CAYZNX010000089.1:0-5612 GCA_964479825.1 uncultured Planctomycetia bacterium
TCCTGAAATTTATTCTTCTGAAATATCTTCACGGTCTTCTCCATTTAAACCTCCTTGCTCACTTACATCTTCAGATAACTTGAAAGTTTCTCTACAATCTTATCGCAGTAATATTTTAGAAACCTCCCTTCATCTGACTTAGGTATATCAACTAATTTTATGCCATTTAAATATTGCTCCTTTCCCATGCCCGCGCCTTCTCTTTTAGCCGACCACCTTACCTCTCCTATAAGACAAACCGCTTCTTTTCCGTCTTTTAAATCCACCTCGAGACAGAGCCGTGTCCCTATGGCTAATTTCCTGTCAGATACAAAACATATGCCCTCTGCGGATATATTTCTTGTTGTGCCGGATTTGAATCTCTCCTTGGAATCCATTATCCTGTACCTGGCGTCAATCTTTAATTCAAATCTAGGATACCTTCTTCTGTCACCCATATTCACCTCACAGAACCTCCATAATGAGTTTCTTAGCTTCATTAGGGGTTGCCTCTAAAAACTTATCCCTGTAGTCATATATGCGCAATCTATTAAGACATTTATCAATATATTTAATAACCTCCTCATTATCCCTGTCAAAGGACAAGACAGAAACAAAACTCAACAGCGCCTCTTTGAATTTAGCGCGCTCAAACTGTATAGCGGCAATCTTAAAATAGGCACTGCGGTTTATAAAAGGCCTCTTACAATCCATCTCTATGGCCTTATAGTAAAATTCACATGCGCGGTCCGGCTGCCTCTCTTCATAATAAAAATTCCCTATAGACATATAGGTCATTGCTAAATCATATAGCGTAATATAGCCTTTCTCTTCCTGCGTAAGATTATCAATAAAATCTAAAAATTCACGTATGCCTGTTTCAGTCTTCAGCTTATAACCTGAAATCTTTAGATTGAATATATTATTTATGTGTTCCTCTATAACCTGATCCACCCTCTCCAGGAGGTCCGGCAGGTAATACCTTGGATTCTGTCTTAGCGCGCTTTTATAGTTCTCTATTGCCTCCCTGTAAAATTGCGCTGCCTGCTCATAATTCTTCCACCGCGCCTCGGTGCGTGCCTTGTTATGAAAATCTATGGCAACGTCTATAAAAGGCTTGACCCTCGCACGTTCATTATTCCATTCGTCCAGATTTTTTATTTTCTCATCTATTTTGTTTTCCATCTATCAGAAGTAAGTGTCATTATTATACCGTTAACTTTACACTTTAGCAATGTCAAAGTGCATAAGGTTAGAACCACTTTGACTTTGATTGTTCAATATGCTATATTTAGGCTATATGATTGGCACTGTCGTAAATCTATTTTATCCTGCCCTCTGCCAGATATGCAGTAAAAAAACCATGTCCTGGGATCAAAATCTCTGCGAGGACTGCTTTAAAAAAATACAAAAAAGAACTCCGCCATTTTGTATAAAATGCGGCAAGCGCCTGGGAGGCGAATCTCATATGCATGTCAACTGCGCTGATTGCATGAAAAAAAATCCTTATTTTGACCAAGCCCTCTCTGTCTTCCAGTATAAAGGTATCATGAAGGATGTAATACATAATTTCAAATATAAAAAGATTGCGATAGCTGACGAATTTATAGATGTGACACTGGATTTTATGCATACCTACGGCCTATCTGGAAACATAGACATCGTGCTGTCTATTCCAATGCATCGGCTCAGATTGTTCAGAAGAGAAATAAACCCCTCTCATGTCCTGGCAAAAAAAATCGCAAAGAGACTTCATATTAAATACTCTAAGGACACTGTTAAGAAGATAAAAAATACGCCCCCTCAAAGTAAACTCACCAGGCCCGAGCGTATGTCTAATATAAAAGGCAGTTTTTCACTGCGAAAAAATAAGACCGCCGATATACGGGGAAAAAATATATTGCTGGTAGATGATATTTATACAACCGGGGCTACTGTCAATGAATGCTCCAGGATCCTTAAAGAGGCAAAGGCAGGCAAGATTGAGGTTATCACTCTAGCGCGCGGGGACATATCGCCATGAAGATCCTCAGGTCATATCTACTAAAAGAAATTGCTGTGATGTTTTTATTCTCGCTTCTTGTTTTCACTTTTGCACTCGTTACAGGCAATCTTATAAAATTGGCGGATCTTGTCATTAATAAAGAGGTCAATATCCTCCTGGTGCTTAAGCTTTTTTTGTTTTTAATACCGTTTCTTTTAAGCTATACAATACCAATGTCCGCACTGAGCGCAACATTGATTGTGTTCGGACGATTGTCTTCGGCTAATGAAATAACAGCAATGCGCTCGCACGGCATAAATCTATATAGACTCACATCCCCCTTATTAATCTCCGGCTTTATACTTAGCCTCTCTTCTATAATATTAAATGACATGGTGCTGCCTGAGGCGCATTTTGCATCCAGGAAGATTGCAAAGAATATAGGAATAAAAAGTCCCGGCGCCTAACTTGATGCAGGAACTTTCATAAAAAGTTTCAAAAACTACATTATATTCATACAGGAGATAGATAAAAATAAACTGAAAGGGATTCGTATCTATCAATTGCAGGAAGGCCGGCCCCCCAGAACCATAATAGCAGACAATGGTATATTCATCCCATTGGAAAACCAAAATGCAGTAAAGCTGAAACTCATAAACGGGATAAGCGATGAAGTGAATCCACGAAATCTGTCACAGTTCTATAAGTTAAATTTCAAGACATACTATCTTACGCTGGGCATGGACGAAGCTACGTCACCGTCCGATTACATAGAAAAAAAACCAAAGGAAATGAACTTCCAGGAAATAAAAAATGAGATAGGGCGCCTCGGCCTCCAGCATATAGACGCACCTTCTTTAATCGCTGAATTCCACAGAAAAATTTCCATATCTCTCGCCAGTCTTGTATTTGTCATGATCGGCATCTCTCTCGGCATATTCACAAGGCGTGGTGAAAAAATAATGCAGTTTGCCGTCGCACTCGCCGTTATCGTAGTATATTACTTATTGATGGCTGGGGGGATGGCCATATCCCTGAAAGGAATAGAACCGATCCCTCTGTGGATATATATGCCTAATGTAATATTTGTAATTATTGGGGCTGTTTTATTTAAGAAGAGTGCGGAAGGCTGACCCTTCGTATTTCGCAGCCCGTTATGGAATACACGACGGGATACAGACCATAGTACACGGATAATGCGTATCATAGATAGATATATCATAAAGAATTTTCTTATCTCGTTTTTTTACTGCCTGACATTATTCGTCTTTCTCTATATAATAATTGACCTATTCGGGCATCTGGACGAGATCCTAAGGCACAGGGTGCCCCTTCTCATGCTACAAGAATATTACCTCTCGATGATACCATTTATAATGCTGCATACCACGCCCGTCTCTGCATTAATCTCTACAATCTACTTAATGAGCTCAATGAACAGATATGATGAGATCTCTGCCCTGCAGGCTACAGGGGTCAATATGTTAAGGATATTAGCGCCGTTTTTAGTTATGGGGCTCATTATATCTATGTCGGTCTTTATCATCTCTGAAAGACTGCTCCCTTTGAGCATGAAAAATGTACAGGGTATAAGAGAAAGGTTTATTGAGAAAGGGCCTCAGGATAAAGGCAGAAGCCATAAGACAATTGAAACAATTGCGATGTATGGGAAAAATGACAGGCTTATCTTCATAAAAAGCTACGATGCCTATAATAAAATTGCAACTGGTATCACAATATTACAACAGGATAAAAACGGTAATGTAATAGAGAAAATAAACGCGCAGAGGGCAAGATGGACAGGTCTGGCATGGGTATTCTCCAGCGTCTTGTTCTATAGGCTTGGCGAACAGGGCATGATATTGGGCAGCCCTTCCTTTTTTGAAGAAAAAGATATAGCGATGGAAGACCCGGAAGAACTTATGACAAAAGGGGCTTATTACGAATTTATGGACTTCAAAAATCTATCAAGTTATATACAAAATTTTTCTAACACCTCGCCTGATATTATAATGAGGCTTAAGGTGGACCTGCATCAAAAAATCAGCCTTCCTTTTGCAAATCTTATTGTTATACTGATCGGCTCGGCCTTTGCAACCAATATCAGGCGTCGAGGAAAGACAACGACGATGGTGGGGATAGGGGCAAGTATGGCAATTGGATTCGTCTATTATGCTATTATGGCATCGTCTATCGCTCTTGGAAAAGGCGGAATCCTGCCGCCATTCTTATCCGCCCACCTTGCAAATATATTATTTGGGTCTATCGGGATTATATTGATACGGGATTAAACTTACTAGGATCGAGCTACAGGATCAGATAATCTGCCTAACTTCACAAAATATGCAATGCTTATTTTGTGAAGTTAGAAACATAGGGGTTTCTGGTTAAGTGCCTATTTCCCAGGAAGAGAGATATTTCTTTTGTATAGCCGTAAGCCTATCTAACTCCACGCCCATACTCTTTAATTTCAAACGTGCTATATTTCTATCAATCTCTTCCGGCACTCTATAAACCCTGTTTTTAAGACTCGCGCGATTATTAACAAGGTATTCGGCACTAAGCGCCTGATTTGCAAAACTCATGTCCATGACTATAGCGGGATGGCCTTCTGCGCAGGCAAGGTTAACAAGCCTGCCTTCGCCAAGGATATTCACTCTTTTGCCATTCTTTAACGTATACTCCTCTACCCCAGCTCGTATTATACGCTTTTTTCTGCTCATTTTCTTCAGGGCAGGTATATCTATTTCAACATTAAAATGACCGGAGTTTGCCACAATTGCGCCATCCTTCATAACCCTGAAATGCCCTTCGCGAATAACAGACACATCTCCTGTAAGCGTAACAAATATATCGCCTTTCTTTGCTGCTGTCCTCATGGGCAGCACTGAAAAACCATCCATCATTGCCTCAAGCGCCTTAACAGGGTCAACCTCTGAAACAATGACATTGGCGCCCATGCCTTTTGCCCTCATTGCTACGCCTCTGCCGCACCACCCGTATCCTGAAACAACTACTGTCTTCCCTGCCATCAATACGTTCGTAGCTCGTATAATTCCATCCACGGTTGACTGGCCTGTCCCATAGCGGTTATCAAATAGATGCTTTGTGTCAGCGTCATTGACAGCTATCACCGGAAACAGCAGCCTGCCGCTCTTCTCAAGGCTTCGTAATCTTATTATGCCGGTCGTTGTCTCTTCTGTGCTGCCCATAATGTACTGCGCAAGATCCCTCCTGGACCTATGTATCGTAGATACCAGATCAGCGCCGTCATCCATTGTCACGTTCGGTTTATTCTCCAGCACGCTGTAAATATGGCTGTAATATACAGCATTTCTTTCTCCCCTTTTTGCAAAAACAGGGATCTTATAATCCTTGACCAACGAGGCAGCCACATCGTCCTGGGTACTGAGCGGATTAGAAGCGCAGACCCTGACATCTGCACCGCCTGACTTCAATGTATTCGCGAGGACAGCTGTCTCGGTAGTTACATGCAGGCACGCCCCTATTCTTATACCCCTTAAAGGTTTATCCTCTTTAAATCTCTGCCTGATAAGCCGTAATACAGGCATATTCTCATCTGCCCATTCTATTCGCAACTTGCCTTTCTTTGCCAATCCTATATCATTAATATCGTATCTCATCACTT
>CAYZNX010000090.1:0-5531 GCA_964479825.1 uncultured Planctomycetia bacterium
CATTTACAGGTTGACTGCAACTGTTATTTAGTTTAGAGGTGGATGGTGGGGATACGGTCAGAGAAGGTGCAGGTTCAGCTAAAAAGAGAGCTATCCAAGATATTGCAGGAAGATTTAAAAGACCCACGCATAGGTTTTGTGACTATTACAAGGATTGATTTAACAGGAGACCTGCGCTATGCAAAGGTATATTTCAGCGTACTTGGGGATGAGAAAGAGCAGAGGTCAAGTGTAGAAGGGATCCAGAGTGCAGCCGGTTATGTACGAAGACTTATAGGCCAAAGGTTGAATTTGAAATATGTGCCGGAACTTTCATTTAACCTGGACAGGTCAGTAGAGTATAGTATAAATTTAGAAAAGACATTTGAGAGGTTAAAGAATGAACGCAAGGACTGTAAAGCCAGCGATACAGAAGTTCAATAAGTTCTTAATATCTTCACATATTAATCCTGAGGGAGACTCTATCGGAAGTCAGATTGCAATGGCCTCATTATTGATGCGCATAGGAAAGGATGCCTTGATATTAAATGAGAGCCCTGTGCCGCACCTCTTGCGGTTCATGAATGGTACCGAAAAGATCCTTAAAGAGATGCCGCAGAATTTTAATTTCCAGGCAGCGATTATTCTGGATTGTCCTGACCTTACCCGGATAGGAAAGATTTCCGAGTACGTTACTAAGGATAAGGTTGTCTTTAATATTGACCACCATGTCTCCAATGAGAATTTTGGAAGATACAATTGGGTTGACCCGGAACTCTCCAGCACAGGCGAGATGGTTTACGAGTTATTCAGAGCGTTTAAAATGAATATGGAATATGACGAGGCAGTGGCTATATACGTCGCAATTCTGACAGACACAGGCTCTTTTAAATACACGAATACATCTTCTCGTACGCATATTATCACCGCCGAGCTCCTTGATAAAGGTATTAAGCCATATGAAATCTACGGGAGGATTTATGAAACAAGTTCTATGCAGGATACAAATCTTCTTGGCGAGGCACTTCAGACGCTCAGGCTGACAGATGACGGGAAGGTGGCGTGGTTATGGATTACAAAGGATATGCTTAAGAAGACAAGGGCCTCTCTTGAGGGGACCGAGGAGATGATAAATTTTGCCCGTTCAATAGAAGGCGTTGAGATTGCAGTGCTTTTTAGAGAGACTGGCACCGAAGATAGAATCAAGGTTAGTTTTCGCTCTAAAGGTACTGTAGATGTAAATAAACTTGCGTCATTTTTTGGAGGGGGAGGGCATAAAACAGCAAGCGGTTGTAGCGTGCTTGGGAAGATAGAAGACGTGCAGAAAAAGGTCTTGGACAAAGCTCAGAGGATGTTAAAGTAACCAGTAATTATGGATGGAATTCTGGTAATAGATAAGCCATCAGGGGTTACGTCGCACGATGTAGTAGATATTGTAAGGAGAAGGTTTAATGTGCAGAGGGTCGGACATGCAGGCACGTTGGACCCAATGGCAACAGGCGTTCTCGTGATATTGATAGGTAGGGCTACAAAGCTGGCTACAAGATTTATGCAGGATGAAAAGGAATACATAGCTAAACTCTTCTTTGGAAGGCGCACTGATACGCAGGATTCTACGGGTAAGGTTGTAGAGGAGAAACATATAGACGGGATAGATGTTACTTCTGTAAAAAAGGCCCTCGGCTCTTTTCTTGGAGAAATAGAGCAGATGCCTCCTATGGTATCTGCAAAAAAATACCAGGGCAAAAGGCTATATGAGATTGCGCGTAGGGGCAATACTGTACCGAGAAGGTCTTGTAGGATTAACATATACGAGCTTGAACTTTTAGATTTCAATCTTCCCGAAATTACCTTTCGGGTAAGATGTTCCAAGGGCACATACGTAAGGACGTTATGCGAAGATATAGGAAAATCTTTAGGGTATCCTGCCCATATGTCAGGCCTTGTCAGGACCGCTTCTGGCAGATTCACATTAGAACAGGCACATTGTTTGGAGACAGTCAATGAAAAGGATATATGGCATAGAGAGGATTACTAATGCGTCTGTCAGCATAGGAATATTTGACGGCGTACACCTGGGGCATCAGAAGATACTAAGAGAGCTGGTTAAGGTGGCTGCCAGTCAAAAGACAAAAAGTCTAGTCATAACTTTTTCTCCTCATCCACAGAGGGTCTTAAATCCTAATTTAAAGATTCCCTTTCTAACTTCATTGGACCACAGGCTTAAACTTATAGAGGAGCTGGGTGTAGATTTTTGTCTTATCATTAGATTTACAAAGATGCTGTCTCGGACAAAGGCAGAAGATTTTATAAAAAATCTTTTAATAAATAAGCTCCATATTAAAAATCTTATTGTAGGAAAGAATTTTTTATTGGGCCATAAAGAGGAAGGAGATTTTGCCTTACTAAAAAAATTGCGTAAGGAATATGGTTTTCGGCTGTTTGGCGTTAAACCAGCGAAGATTAAGGGGGAGGTCGTATCAAGCACCAAGATACGCAATTATATTGAAAAAGGAGATTTAGGAAATGCCTCGATAATGCTTGGCAGGCCTGTTACGGTATTGGGCACGGTTGTAAAGGGAAGGATGATTGGAAGAAAACTCGGTTTTCCTACAGCAAATATTGACCCGCATCATGAGGCAATCCCGCCCAGTGGAGTTTATGCCGTAGATGTTAAGATAGACAAAAAAAATTTTAAGGCGGTATTGAATATTGGAACAAGGCCGACGATTGGCAGATGCGCCGAACCAACCATAGAACTCCATATCATAGGCTTTAAAAAAAATATATATGGAAACGACATAGAGATTATATTTAAGAGAAAGATAAGAAACGAAAAGAGATTCAAATCGCTTGAAGGATTGAGAATACAGATAGCCAGAGATATCATTGCTGCAAAAAATACCCCCATATTTAGCATACCCAGGTTATTCTAACCCCATTATATAGTATAAGTTAAAAAAAAATTTAATTTTGACTTGACATAGAAATTGTATTCATGTAAACTTCTAATTGTTAAGTGGCATAAAATGGAGTAAAGTGGAGTAGAATCTAAGGTACGTTGTTGTATGGAAATTAAAGAATGTCATTGCGAGGAGCGAAGCGACGAAGCAATCTCAAGAGATCCTTCTCCGCCTTCGGCGGATCAGGATAAATTCGTCCTTCACTTCGTTCAGGACTTCGATGGACGATTCTGAACAAAGTGAAGAATCTCGCACTTATAACTTACGTCCTTCGATTGCACTCAGGACGCGTAAGTTATGTGCTCATTTAATTTATGTTTTACGGGGAATTTGAACATACACTGGACAGAAAAGGGCGGCTCATTATTCCATGTAAATTCAGGGATGTCATGAAGGAGCATTATGTTGAGCGTTTTTTCATTACCCGCGGCCTGGATAAATGTCTTTTTATGTTTGCAGAAGAGGAATGGAGGCTGCAGGAGCAGAGGTTTAAATCCATGTCATTTACAAAATCAGAATACAGACGTTTTAATAGAATGTATTTTTCTGGTGCCTCGGTAGTGGTTCCAGATAAACAGGCGCGGATATTAATCCCTGCATATTTAAAGGATTATGCTGAGATCAAAAAAGACGTTTATATCATTGGCGTATCTAATCGCATTGAGATATGGGCCCACAAGGATTGGCGGGATTATTATTCTCAATCCATGGGGTCATTTGAAGAGATAGCAGAAAAACTGATAGATTTAGGATAACCAAAACCAACGGGAGACTTTTTATGAACTCTCGCAGTGCTTATATATTTACAAAATTAAAAAAGGACAGTATTAAATGCTTTAATATTCCAATTGAATGTATACGGAAAACTAGGTCCTTAAACCTGGACAGGAGGACCTGTTCTCTTAGCAGGGAGGTGTATAAGATCCTGAAGAGTAACAATGGAAGGAAAATATTTACATAAACCAGTCCTTTTAAAAGAGGCGATTCATTTTTTAGGCCTTACACCCGGAAAGATAATTATAGATGCGACAATAGGCGGGGCTGGGCACGCTGAGGAGATCTTACGAAGAATATCACCAGGAGGATTATTGATTGGGATTGACAGGGATTCAGAATCATTAAAAGTGGCGCATGAAAGATTGAAGATGCTTGAAGGATCATTTAGGCTGATAAATAGAGATTTTAGAAATCTTAAAGGGATAGTAGAAGACTTAGATATAGAAGAGGTGGATGGAATTTTGTTTGATCTTGGTATCTCCAGTATCCAGATGGATACGCAAGAGAGAGGATTCAGTATAAAGAACGATGGCCCTCTGGATATGCGCATGGATAGAACCGAAAGGCTAACTGCAAAGGATTTGGTAAATCGATTAAGCGAGGATGAACTTTCAGGTTTGATAAGAGATCTTGGTGAAGAACGGTTTCATAAGAGGATAGCCATGGGGATACTTGAATCGCGCAAAAAAAAGGAGATTCAGACTACAGCTGAGTTAGCTGAGGTAGTTTTAAGATCGATGCCGCATAGAAAGGTCCGGGAGCGGATTCATCCTGCTACGCGGACGTTTCAGGCAATCCGTATCAAGCTGAACGACGAACTCGCCGCGATAGAACAAGCGCTTAATGTTTCTCCGCAGGTTCTGAAGGATGGCGGTCGGCTCTGCGTAATCTCCTTTCATTCTCTTGAAGATAGGATAGTTAAGAGGTCCTTTAGGGCATTGCAAACCATAGGTACCTTTCGTGTATTAACCAAGAAGCCCATTATGGCAGGAGAGGATGAAGTCTCTAATAACCCTCGCGCAAGAAGCGCAAGGCTCAGGGTAGCAGAAAAGGTATTATGCAGAATGTCTTAAAGATGCATAAGATCATCGTTTTTATACATTCGCGGCTTAAAACCGCGGCCTTTAGGCCAGCGATATGTTCAGGCCGCTCAGTATTCCGGCCACAGGAACCCCGGGCTTTAGCCCGGGTGGGCCCCATTTTTGTGCTCACATTTATTGCGCTGTTATATGTCAATCAGCAGGCCTTGATATATCAGATGGGCTTAAGGGTAACAGAGAATAATAAGATTTATTCAAAGCTGGTTGACCGGAATAGGGTATTAGTATATAATGTCCTTAATCAAAGCTCTCCTGTCAGTCTTGAGACAAAACTTTTAGCCAAGAATATAGATTTAAGGATGCCTCGCGAATGGCAGGTGCTTAAGAATAATAACCTCCCAACAACATTGGTTCGCAGGGGCACAGCAAAAAGAGGTCTCTTTGCCAGTCTGTTTCTCATTGGTTGGGAAGCTGAGGCCAGTCCGAATAAAGGGTTATAGAGTTATAGGGTTACTAGAGTTATAGGGTTATAGGGTTTAACCCAAGTAACCCAAGTAACCCAAGTAACCCAAGTAACCCAATAACTTCTTAAGGTGCACAAACCAATTACCCCCCGAATTAGGCAGGTCCTGTTTTTTTTATTGACGTTGTTTATTCTTTTGATGGTCAGGCTTTTGTTCGTGCAGCTTGGCGCAGCTAAGCCCTTAGCCAGACTTGCTTCAGGTCAATATAGGACATTTGTCAATCTCCTTCCAAGGCGCGGCGTGATTTA
>CAYZNX010000091.1:0-5425 GCA_964479825.1 uncultured Planctomycetia bacterium
AGTTATTTTTATCAATATCCCTGGTAAAATCAGAGTTTGGTATAAGGCCTATCTCCACAAATACGCCTTGTATAAATATAGCTTCTTCCTTATCTTCTCTCTTGACCTTAATCCCGGTTACCATTTTATCCCCAAGGACAGCAGTCACCCGGCTATTGTTCAAGATAGTCACCTTGTTACTGGTCTTGACTTTTTCCTGCATGATTGGGTCGCCGGTAAGTTCCTGTGTAATATTAATAAGATATATATGTGTAGCTATATTTACAAGCTGGAGCGTTGCATCCAGGGCTGAATTTCCTCCGCCGATGACCGCTACATCTTTCCCAGAAAATAGAGGGCCGTCGCATGTCGCACAATATGTAAGTCCTTTATTCTTGAATTCCCTCTCGCCTGGCACACCAAGTTCTCTTGAGCGCTTGCCTGAGGCAATTATTGCCGTCTTTGACTCATATTCGCCATTATTGGTCTTAATGTAAATAACCTCTCCTTTTTTTCTAATCTCTACCACTTTTTCATTCTCTTTCAATGCAATATCGTATCTCCGCATATGTTCTTCAAATTTAGCAACAAGTTCTGGGCCTGTCACAAATTGGTATCCTGTATAATTCTCTATATCGCCGCTCCATGCAGTCTGGCCGCCTATATCTTCTGATATAACGAGGAGGTCCATCTTCTTGCGCGCGGCATATACTGCGGCTGTTATACCCGCTGGGCCAGCTCCTATAATGATTAAATCAAGCATAACTATATCTTTCTCCCGCGCCTTATATGATGCGGGGTAAGGTCAACCGCCTCTTTCACGTCTACCTCTATCAGATACTCTGGCTTTGGGAAAAGTGCCTCAGGATGCATAGGGTGCCCTTTTTCTCCACGGATGTTCTTAAGAAGCCTGTGTGATAACCTTTTTGTAATCTTCTGCCCCCATGTTGTTATTAAGTGGACATCTACATCTTCTTTTTTTACTAACCTAGCTCTCCCCTTGAGACAGTACCCAATAAACCTATGTTCATCAACAGCTGTTATATTTATGTGCGGATTATTCTTGAGGTTATTAAATGTCTTTCCTTTATAGACATCAAGTAGATAAATCTTTCCATCTTTATCTATGTCCACTATTCCTTTACAGGAATTATGCGGACACCCCTTCTTATCAATAGTAGTAACGACAACGTAATGCTGGTTATGCAAAAATCTAATTATTCCTTCGTTTAATGTTCTCATTATAGTTACACTATTTTACTGCTTTCAAGAATACGATGCAAGCCATTTGGCTAACAAATTGAAAAGGGCGGACACATTAGTCCGCCCTTCCATCCGATAACATTTAGTCTTTTACTTCAGACTTTCACTTACTTTCCCTACCAAGTCTTTACCAGGTATAAGCGTCTTTTTCCCAGGTTCCCATTTTGCCGGGCATACCTGGCCAGGATTTTCCCTGACGTGTTTAAATGCCTTTAGTTTTCTTAGGAGCTCGCTGGAATTCCTGCCTACAGGGAAGAAGTTGACCTCTGAAGCAAGAAGTTTTCCGTCAGGATCAATAATAAATGTCCCTCTTAAGGCAAGGCCTGTTTCTTCATTATAAACACCCAGCGTCTTAGAAACAACGTGTGTCGGATCCGCCCCCATGGGATATTTGATATTAGATAGGAGCTTTTCCGAACCCTGCCATGCATAGTGCACAAAGTGTGTATCTGTACTAATAGATACAAGTTCCACGCCTTCTTTCTGGAGTTCTGGGTATATATTTCCTGCATCAGCAAGTTCAGTAGGACAGACAAACGTATAGTCTGCAGGATAAAAGAAAAGTATAAGCCACTTTCCTTTATTTAATACCTCTGAAAATCTAAGTTTGCCAAAATCCTTCTTGCCTGGAAAATAAACATCCAGTTCAAAATCAGGCACCTTGTCCCCTACTTTTAAAACTTTGATTTCTTCCATACTGCATTCTCCTTTTAAGTGACCTCAATATCCTTTACGCCTTCCCATAGGCCATGAAGATTACACTTTGCCCATGCCTTTAATGAACCATGCGCATGGGAAAGCTTAATCTTAAATTTAGCCACAGGATAGCTTGTTCCACCACTAAAACTGCATCTCCCAAGGAAAGTATCGCCGCAATATAGTTCCAGCCATTCAATAAAATGGCCTGCTTCATTGGGATGTACCACGCCATCTATGCCGCCTACACGGATATTAATCTCAAAAACCTCATCCTTTTTTATCCTATCAGGCGCTTCGATGACCGGCAGATGTTTTTTCTCAAGGTCAACCAGGTTTTTCTGGTCCTTTGGCAGATTTACACCGCACAAAATATCATCTTCACAAGTATACTGTGCTTCTGGCATATTAACCACCCTCCTCCTTTATAGTTAGCTATTAAGCTATAAGTTTTTTAAAAGTGCTATCTTTTGCACTTTCTCCTTGGTTTACAAGACGTTTTCTTTTTAGAAACATGCTTCTTCCCGCAAGCCATCTACTTCACCTCCTTTAATTTCCTTACGATCTCCCTACAGAATAAAGTAAGGTCATAGGGATTTCGAGATGTTATAAGCATACCATCAACAACTACCTCTTTATCTATATACTCAGCTCCTGCATTCACCATGTCATCCTTGATTGCAAAAAAACCTGTTGCCTTTCTGCCTTTCAGTATGCCTGCTGATACAAGGATCCACCCGCCATGGCAAATAGAAGCTACGATCTTTCCCTTTTGAAACATGTCTCTTACAAAGTTATTGACCTCCTCTAACATAATAGTATCGCCGTCTAAACAGCAATAACTTCTTTTACCTCTGGCACCGCTTGTTTTATCGCCCTCTCTATGCCAGCCTTCAATGTCATCTGGCTCATCGGGCATCCTCCGCAGGCCCCGGTCAACCTTACCTTTACCACGCCTTCGGCGCTGACATCTATAAGCTGGACGTCTCCGCCGTCTGCTCTAAGGGAGGGCCTTACCTTATTTAAGGCAGCTTCTACTTTTTCTCTCATACATCCTCCTTTTCCTTGGGGCTATTGTCCTTGCTTCTGCTGTGCCTGCTGTGGAGGCACAAATACCCTTGCTGCTAACTGACTATCTATCATCAAAAGACCATTACCATCTTTTCCTATAAGGCCAAGCCTCTGCAATATCTCCGTAGGGCTTGCCACTTCTTCAATCTGTTCTGTAATAAACCATTGCAAGAATGTTTCTGTCGCATGATCATTTTCCTTTCTAGCCATGCTTACAAAATCATTTATTCTTTTCGTAACTTTTTTCTCATGCTCAAGGGTCTTTTCAAATAAATCTCTAGGGCTTGAAAAATCTTGAGGCGGTTTATCTATTGCCTCCAATATAACCCGTTCTCCCTGCTGATTGACATAATCGTAGAATTTTTTGGCGTGCGTCAACTCTTCCTGCACCTGCACTGTAAACCAGTTACTAAATCCAGCCAATCCATTGGAAGTAGAATAAGCCGCCATCGAAAGATAAAGATAGGCTGAGTAAATCTCCTTATTGATCTGCTCATTAAGACTATTTAGCATCTTCTTGCTAATCATGGGTCACCCCTTCCTTAACTTCACAAAATAAGCATTGCTTAAAATGTGAAGTTACGCTTAGTCTGGCTCAAACTGGTCTTTTCCTGCGCCGCACTCAGGGCATATCCAATCGTCCGGCAAGTCCCCAAAGGCTACATTATCATTATCTACCGGGTCATAAATATACCCGCACACCGTACACCTGTATTTCTCCATGCCTTGCCCCCTAATCTGCAAAATGCTTCTTCTTGTATTCCTCCATCAGTTTTATAGACTCTCCTTTGCACTGCCCGCAAACTGTGCCTGCCTTGGTCCTTTCCTGAAGTTCAAGATATGTCCTTGCGCCGTCTAACACAGCATGCTCAATCTCAAGGTCAGTCACATTCATGCACTGGCATATAATCCGAGCCTTCTCTTTTTTTATCTTACTGGTCATGCCATTACGAATATAATAGTCGTCTATTGCCGCGCGCAAGGCCTTGTCGCCTAAAACTGAACAGTGCACTTTATGTTCGGGCAAGCCCCCGAGTTCCTTCATTATATCTTTTGGCGATATTTTATAGGCATCATCTAATCTCATCCCCTTTACCATCTCTGAAAGAATAGAAGTAGAAGCTATAGCGCTTGCGCAGCCGTATGTCTTCCACTTACAATCAGTTATTACGCCTCTATCCCTATCTGCCTTTATAAACATCAGCATCTGGTCACCGCATTTTACATTGCCGACCAAGCCTTTTCCATCATCTTTATAATCTTCTTCGTCCCCAAGGACATTCTTGGGGTGCATGAAGTGCTCTTTTACCTTGCCTGTATATACCCAGTCAAATAACTTATCCATTACCTTGTCCGCTTGTAAGCTGATGACATATTCCTTATCTTCTTCATTACTTTTTGTAATCTCTCAACTACATAATCCACTTCTTCTTCGGTATTATCCCTGCCAAGACTTATCCTTATCGAACCATGAGCCTTTTCTGCTCCAATCCCGGTTGCAAGCAAAACATGCGAAGGGTCTAACGATCCTGACGCGCATGCAGAGCCGGTTGAAACAGCTATCCCTTCAAGGTCAAGATATAATAAAATAGCTTCTCCTTCTGCGCCTTCAAAAGATACATTCAATGTCCCGGCCAGACAATCCGTTGGGTGTCCGTTAAACTGAATATCAGGGATATTTTTTTCTATTCCATGTCTAACTCTGGCTTTAAGACGTGACAACCGTTTTTGCTCTTCTTCCATCTCTTTCCTGCGCATATCAATGGCCCTGCTAAGGCCAATAATACCGATTGTATTCTCTGTTCCAGCGCGCCTGCCTTTTTCCTGATGGCCGCCCCTTATCAAAGGACAGAAAGGCACGCCTTTCTTAATGTACAATGCGCCAACGCCCTTTGGCCCATAAATCTTATGGCCAGAAAAGGATAAAAAATCCACATCTAGATTATTTACGTTAACAGGAATCTTCCCGACTGCCTGAACTGCATCAGTATGGAAAAACGCCCCATTCTTATGCGCAATGTTGGCAATCTTCTTTATATCCTGGATTGTCCCTATTTCATTATTGGCCATCATCACAGAAACAAGACCTGTCTTATCTGAAATTATCTCCCCTAAGTCTCCTATATCCACCTTCCCGGCCTTATCTACCTTTAGATATAATACCGGCGTTTCTCTTTCCTGCAGGCATTTTACTGTTTCTAAAATACACGGATGTTCTATAAGGGAGGTAATAATAATTTTTTTATTTTCATACCCTGATGCACACAATGAAGATGCGCATGAAAATATATTCAACACAGTATTATTGGCCTCTGAACCACTGCCTGAGAAGATAAGTTCGTCTGGTTTTGCGCCTATAAATGAGGCTACGTTCTCACGGGCCTCCTCTATATAAGACTTGGCATATCTACCAAAC
>CAYZNX010000092.1:0-5403 GCA_964479825.1 uncultured Planctomycetia bacterium
TATGCCTCTGCCAACTTTACAAAATCAGGACAGCATTCCAACCTCGTATGCGAATATCGCTTCTTATAAAAGAGCTCCTGCCACTGTCTGACCATGCCGAGATATCCGTTATTTAAAATAGCTACCTTTACCGGCAGCTTATTTGCAACTGCGGTAGTAAGTTCCTGTATGTTCATCTGAATACTTCCGTCTCCAGCAATGTCTATAACTGTGTTTTTCGGACAGCCCACCTGGGCGCCTATTGCAGCCGGGAACCCATAACCCATTGTGCCAAGGCCGCCGCTTGAGATGAACTGCCTTGGCCTTGTATATTTATAAAACTGAGCGGCCCACATCTGATTCTGGCCAACCTCAGTGGTTATTATAGCATCGCCTTTTGTTATCCTGTAAATCTCTTCAATGACATATTGCGGCCTCAGTCTTGAGTCATTTTTATAAGTCAATGGGTACTTCTTCTTCCACTCCTCAATCTTCTTGTGCCAATCAGAAATGTCAAGTTTCTTTATGTCTTTAACAAGCTCCTCTAGAACACAATTTGCATCCCCCACAATGGGCACGTCCACTTCTACATTTTTACTTATAGCACATGGGTCAATGTCTATATGTATTATCTTTGCGTGAGGCGCAAACTCATCTATCTTGCCGGTTACCCTGTCGTCAAAACGCGCCCCTACAGCTATAATAAGGTCTGACTCTTGAATGGCATGGTTGGCATAAGCAGTGCCATGCATACCAAGCATGCCCAGCGAAAGTCTATGCGTGCCTGGAAATGCGCCAAGGCCCATAAGGGTCAAGGTAACAGGTATCTCTGTCTTTTTAACAAACTCAAAGAGCTTATCTGATGCTCCTGAAATAATTACGCCCCCCCCCACATATAAAACAGGCCTCCTGCTATGTTCAATAAGTCTCTTAGCCCTTTTTATCTGGCCAATATGGCCTTTCTGTGTCGGCTTATATCCCCTTATCTCCACCACTTCAGGATAATGAAACTCGGCTTCATGTATCTGAATATCAACAGGCAGGTCAACCACTACTACTCCAGGCCTGCCAGTGGATGCTATATGGAAGGCATTCTTAATCACCTTGGCCAGGCTATTGACGTCCTTGACAAGATAATTATGTTTAGAAATGGAACGGGTTATGCCTATAATGTCTGCTTCCTGGAATGCATCGTTTCCTATAAGGAATGTCTTAACCTGTCCCGTGATAGCAACAACAGGCACAGAATCCATATTAGCAGTGGCTAAGCCTGTAACAAGATTTGTCGCCCCTGGCCCAGAAGTAGCAAGGCACACCCCTGTCTTGCCGGTAGCGCGGCTATAGCCGTCTGCAGCGTGGGCAGCGCCCTGTTCGTGCCTTGTCAAGATAAACCTTATATCACTGTCGTATAATACATCAAAAATAGGCAGGACCGCTCCCCCTGGATAGCCAAAAACAACCTCAACGGCCTCTTTTTTAAGCGATTCTATAAGTATCTGTGCCCCGCTTAATTTCATACCGCCACCTTCATAAAATAACTTCACACTTTGTGCAATGCACAAAGTGTGAAGTTAAGCCTCTAGCACTGCTCCTTTAGCTGCTGAACTTACAAAACGAGCATACCTGGACAGCCACCCTTTTGCAACCTTTGGCCTTGGCGCCTTCCATGTCTTAAGCCGTTTCCTAATCTCTGACTGCGTCAAATCTACATCAATGCGCCTTTTACATATATCTATCTTAATAATATCTCTGTTCCTGATGACAGCAATAGGCCCTCCCTTTGATGCCTCAGGAGAGATATGGCCTATGCACGGCCCCCTTGTCCCGCCTGAAAACCTGCCGTCAGTAATCAGCGCCACGTCATTTGAAAGCCCCATGCCAACAATAGCTGAAGTAGGAGAAAGCATCTCCCGCATGCCAGGACCGCCGTTAGGGCCTTCGTATCGTATTACAATAACATCCCCCTTATAGATCCTATCCTTCAATATTGCATTCATAGCCTCTTCTTCAGAATCATATACCCTTGCCTTGCCTGTAAACACCATCATGCCTTTTTCAACCGCGCCCTGCTTTACGCAAGCGCCCTCAGGCGCAATATTTCCTTTCAATATTGCAATCCCGCCTTCCTGCTTATAAGGATTATCTAAAGGCCTTATTATATCGTCGTCATATCTCTTGGCTGACCGCGCAATCTTCTTTATGGAAGGGCCGCTGACAGTTGGATTGTCATTCAATTGCGGCTCAAGTCTATTTAAAACTGCTGGTATACCGCCTGCGATTTCAAGGTCTTCAAGAAAATATTCACCGCTTGGCCTCAGATCGCATATCTTTGGCATCTTACGGCTTATCTTATCAAATGTATCCAATGACAAAGCTATCCCGGCCTCCCTTGCAATAGCTGTCAGGTGTAAGACAGTATTTGTAGAGCCCCCTAAGGCCATATCCACCATAATAGCATTTAAAAATGCCTTTTTATTGAGGATATCTTGCGGCCTTATATTCTTCTTCACAAGGCCCACTATCTGCATGCCGCTTTCAAAGGCTATCCTGGACTTTTTACTGGAAACAGCCAGAGACGTAGCGCAACCTATTAACGACATGCCCATTGCCTCAGTAAGGCAGCTCATTGTGTTCGCAGTAAACATCCCCTGACATGACCCAGGGCCTGGACAGGCATTTATCTCTAATTCGTCAAGGTCGTGCCTGGATATCTCGCCTTTCTTATATCTACCCACTGCCTCAAACGCGTCATGGACGAGGTCAAGTCTCTTCCCCTTATAATGCCCTGTAAGCATTGGCCCTGCTGTAACTACAACCGAGGGGACATTAAGCCTTGCGCAGGCCATAAGCATGCCAGGGGTAATCTTATCGCAATTGGTCAGAAGCACAAGCCCGTCCAAGCCATATGCGCCCTGCATAGTCTCTACCATATCAGCTATGAGTTCCCGCGAAGCAAGCGAGTATCTCATACCAAAATGCCCCATGGCAATGCCGTCGCAGATCCCTGGTATGCCAAATATAAACGGCCTTCCCCCAGCTGCATAAACACCATTTTCAACAGCGCGCTCAAGGGCCCGCATGTGTATATGCCCAGGCACAAGGTCGCTAAAACTGGATGCTATGCCTATAAATGGCTTGCCCAAATCCCTCCTGCACACCCCTGTTGCATACAAAAGCGCTCTATTGCCAACCCTAGAAATTCCTTTTTTTATAATATCACTCCTCATTACCCAACTCCCCTTAACTTCACATTTTTTGCAATGCTTATTTTGTGAAGTTACAGTTTATTTGATATAACGTCCTATCTTGGCATTCTTTCTGAGTTCCTCCACTAATTCATTGACCTTATCTCTTCCCTGCTTGTCCCTTAAAAATTTTTCTATCCCTTCCTCAACCTCATTATAATCCAAACTACGCGGGGCCTGTTTATCTACGAGTTTTACTATATGGTAACCAAACTGCGTCTCAACGATATCGCTGATCTCGCCTTTTTCCAAAGAAAATGCAGCCTCTTCAAACGGCCTCACCATGTCCCCCCTTCTAAAATAACCCAGGTCCCCGCCTTGCGGCGCAGAGCCATCTTCTGAATTGCCTTTTGCCAATTCAGCAAAGTCTTCGCCTGACACGGCCCTTTTCCTTAGATCTTCTATCTTTGCCCTGGCCTCTTCTTTATCTAGTTCAGTTGCACCCTCTTTAGTGCGAATCAATATGTGGCTTGCCCTTATCTGTTCAGGCACATTAAGCCTGTCTTTATTCTTTTCGTATTCCTGTCTTTTGTCTTCCTCGCTAATAGTTATTTTGCTATAAACATTATTATTTAAAAATTTTGTTATATAGACGCCTTTCCTGATGTCCTCCTTGAGGTCATTAGCAGTAATCCCTCTATCCTTCAATATCTTATTGAATTCATCCTCGGAAGGAAACCCTTCTTTAATGCCTTTGAACTGCGTTTCTATGTCTTCGGTCAAGTCGCCCAACCCGGCCTTCCTGCTCTCCTGATATAAAAGCTCAGCAGAAATCAGCTCCTCCAGGATATCCTTGCGCAGTTCATCCTTTTTTTCTTCCTTAACATCGCCTCCTAACATCTTCTGGTTCTCAATAAAATTAGTGATTGCTGCCTCGAGCGTAGCATTCTTAATCCCCACTCCGTTCACCTTTGCTGCAAATCCAGAGGATGCAGCTTCACTAGATAATACACAACTAACTGAGAACACAAGAAGTAACGCCATTAAAAAAACTAATTTATTCAAGCGCATATTGTCTCCTTTCGTATTTGCGCTGCATAGGTTAGGTTATTATTATCCCATTTTATAGTAAAAATTACAATAGAATTTTACCTAGAAATATCCAATATCTTATACTTCAAAACCCCTGCAGGGACATTTATATTGACGGTCTCGCCTTTTTGCTTACCCAAAAGTGCCTTACCTACAGGCGAAGAAATAGATATCTTGCCCTGACTGAAATCAGCCTCGTCCTCTGCCACAAGCTGATACGTTATTATCTCCTTATTATGCGCATCCTCTAATTTTAATATAGCACCTATATAGGCCTTATCTGTAGATATATTTTCGTTATCCATAATCCTTGCCCTAACAAGTTTATCTGTAAGCTCATCGATTCTTTTCTCATTAATGACCTGCGCCTGTTTTGCTGATTCATATTCTGCGTTTTCGCTTAGATCTCCTAATAGCCTTGCCTTTTCAAGCGCCTCTTGAATCTCTCTGCGCTTATGCACCTTTAGATTTTCCAGTTCTTTTTTAAGTCTCTCATAGCCCTGCCTGGTTAAAAATACCTTTTCTGACATAATGCCCCTCCGTTTTAATCCTTGTACAGCCTTGGCACACGCCTACCTATATTGCAAACTACTTCATAGGGGATAGTCTTTAGAAGCCCGGCAATCTCTTCTACTGTAATCCTGTCATTACCTTGCGTTCCTATTAAGACCACTTCATCGCCAATTCTTGCGCCCTGGATATGCCCCACATCCAACATACACATATCCATGCAAATCCTTCCGACAACAGGAGCTCGCATCCCTCTTATTAAAACCTCTGCGCGATTCGATAAATGCCTTGAATATCCATCCCCGTATCCTACCGGTATAGTGGCGATCTTGGTGCTCTTCTTTGTAACATAAGTGCTTCCATAGCTTATGTTTCTTCCTTTCGGCACCGACTTTATGTAAACGATTTTTGTCTTCAAAGACAAGGCTGGTTTTAAATCCAACTGTTTACTTAAATCCTTTCTCGGATATAACCCATACATTATAAGACCGGGCCTTACTGCATTCATGTGCGAATCCCTGAAATCTATCAGGGCCATGCTGTTTGAGATATGCCTCAGGTGTATTTTAATATTGCACCGCCAGAGCTCCTCTATAAGAAACTTAAAATCGCGGAGCTGTCTCTGTGTAAACATACT
>CAYZNX010000093.1:0-5336 GCA_964479825.1 uncultured Planctomycetia bacterium
GTGTCTCAAGCGCATCTATCTGCTCTGTCACTTTCATAGTGCCGAGTTCTGCAGTGATACTTGCGCCTACCCTGCCAGCAATCACAAGCGCTGTAAGGACAGGCCCTAGCTCTCTGACCATAGAAAGCGCAACAAGGCTCGATATGTAAATCTGCGCATTCATCTTTGTAAGTTGATATGCACTCTGAAGTGCAAGCACCATACCTGTAAAAAGAGAAACTAAAAACACAATAGGAAGGCTTAATACGCCTATCCTATACATCTGCGCAAAAAAATCTTTTTTCTTGAAAGGAGGGACAAATATCTGGAACAATGTGCTGATTAAAAGTTGAAACATGCCTCCTATATAGACAAAGAAATCCAGTGACCTCTGGCCTAATCTTTTTATGATATTCTTCATTCCGACTCCATCTAATCTAACTTCACAAAATAAGCATTGCAGAAAATGTGAAATTAAAACTTGATACTATGTTCTATGCCGAAAAACTCCTCGTTTTCCTTCAGCTTCATCTTGAGATTCTCCGTGCCCATCTTATATTCCAAGCTCATCTCCTCTGGATTCTCTCTTTCGTAATAAGTAGTAAGGGGGGCCCTCGTCATCGTCTTGAAACCTACTCTCATTTTGTCCCCTATATCCTTGCTCATACTCAATCTATCCACGCCATATTTATTTATGTCCCATCCGTCCCATACTATCGTCTTCATGTCAGACTTAACCCTCATGCCTCCAAATAAATTGCCCTTACCAATATCGCGCAGGTCTATATATCCTTTGACAGTCAACAAGCCATCTCCCTGCCTGAGGCTGGAATCTACTATATTGATTACAGGGCCAAATCCCTCGGTTCTAACAGTCACAACATTATACTCTATAGGACCTATCTTTCCGTTCCTGCTCTGCAGACTGCCGCTTGAAAATAGTTTTGCAATTGGGCCATTTATTTGAAAAACACCACTCATCATCCCGTGCACAACATCAGGGTTCTTTACCCTTATGAGCCTCGCCAGGTCTCTTATGTCTGCCCTCATTATCTCAAGCCGAAGTCTTGTTCTAAAAGGCTGCCGCAAGGCCACAGTCCCCTGCAACACATACGACTTACCTAACCGCAAAGACCCTATCTCTAATTCATCATCTATGATTCTAAAAGACATGCTCGCCGTCATAAACTTATTTGAATTCAATGTTATGTCCCTGGAAAAAAGTTTCCCTGTGAATCCCTTAAAGCTACCTACGTCGTCCTTAAGAAATCGGCCTTTTATAAAGATATTTCCTGAAACCTTAAATGCCCCCAGGCCCAGCTCTCGAACCTCTAATCTGGATAAGAGATAGTTGTCTTTTAAAAAGGTTGAATCTAAACTGATATTTCTGTTTATCACTTGGCCAAAGATATAAGCGGGGAAATCCTGTGCCTCGCGTAGATAGTAAACCGTATCTCGCTCAACAAAGTTATCCTCAAAGATAAAGGCCTTCTTATAGGCCCATGGCAAGGCTGATATAAAAACAGCTGCCAATAATGTAACTAACAGTAGTATTCTTGTGTTACGCCTAATGATTAGATAGCGCATCTCAAATGACAGGCTGGTTACTTGGGTTATTGGGTTACTTGGGTTATTGGGTTACTTGGGTTATTGGGTTAAACCCTATAACTCTAGTAACCCCTCCCCTCACTTAAATACCAGTTCCCCGTTCTTGGTCGAAACCTTTATCGGCTTATTCTTCTCAAAGCTCTTGGATATGATCTCCTCTGCCAGCGGGTCTTCTAGTAATCTTTGTATTGTCCGCTTGAGGGGCCTTGCGCCGAATACAGGATCAAACCCCTTCTCTATAAGTAAATCTTTTGCTTTAGGGTCTAATTCAATGACTATATCCTGTTCCTTCAGCCTTTCCTTAACCTCTTCGAGCTCTATCTCTACAATCTTATAGAGATCTTCTTTTGTAAGGCCATGGAATACGATAATATCGTCTATCCTGTTCAAAAACTCAGGCTTAAAGGTCTTCTTTACCTGGTCCAAAAGCTTTTCTTTCGTGTTCTTGTATGTAGTCTCTTCTCTTTCAGACTTAAATCCGATAGCGCCCTGTTTTCTAAAAATATCAGCACCGACATTAGAGGTCATTATTAGAATGGTATTTCTAAAGTCTACCTTTCTTCCAAAGCTGTCCGTAAGGCGGCCGTCCTCCAATACCTGCAGCAGGATATTAAAGACATCTGGGTGCGCTTTTTCTATCTCATCAAGAAGTACTACTGAATACGGCCTCCTCCTGACCTTTTCTGTAAGCTGGCCTCCTTCTTCATATCCGACATAACCTGGCGGCGCACCTACAAGCCGGGAGACATTAAATTTCTCCATATATTCTGACATATCAAGCTGTATAAGGGCATTCTCATCTCCGAACATAAAGTCTGCAAGGACCCTGCCCAGATGGGTCTTCCCAACCCCTGTAGGCCCTAGAAATATGAAAGAGCCTATGGGCCTCTTTGGGTTTTTTATGCCTGCGCGGGACCTCCTGACTGCATGAGCAATAGCGCTTATAGCCTCATCCTGGCCGATAATCTTTTTATGCAGCTCATCTTCCATTTTCAAAAGCCGCTCTGACTCCTTCTGCTCTAACCTTACGATGGGTATGCCTGTCCATTTTGAAACTATATTTGCTATCAACTCCTCATCAACCCTTGGCCTCGCCTCCGTACGCTCCCTCTTCCAATCCTGCCTGTATTTATCTAATTTTTTACGCGACTCCTTTTCCTGATCCCTTAAACGAGCTGCCTTTTCAAAATCCTGATTCTTTATCGCCTCATCCTTTTCTTTACGTATATCTTCAATCTCCATCTCCATATTTTTCATATCAGGAGGTGCGGTCATGATAGAAAGCCTCGCCTTTGCGCCAGCCTCGTCCATCAAATCGATTGCCTTATCCGGCAAAAACCTGCCGGCGATATACCTGTCTGAAAATTTGCTGGCGGCCTCCAATGCCTCATCTGTAATCTCAACTTTATGATGGGCCTCATATCTATCTCTCAGGCCCTTTAGTATCTCTATGGTCTCCTCAACTGTCGGAGGGTCTACCATTATTGTCTGAAAACGCCTCTCGAGAGCCGCATCCTTTTCAATGTATTTTCTGTATTCGTCTAAAGTTGTGGCCCCGATACATTGTATCTCGCCCCTGGAAAGAGCAGGCTTTAAAATGTTGGATGCATCAATGGCGCCCTCTGCCCCGCCAGCACCGACCAGTGTATGCAGTTCATCAATAAATATAATGACATTTTCTGAACGTTTTATCTCGTCCATCACCGCCTTTATCCTTTCCTCAAACTGGCCTCTATACTTTGTGCCTGCAACCATAAGCGCAAGGTCTATAATTATAACCTGCTTATTTTTCAACACCTCTGGTATATCACCCTTTACTATCTTCTGGGCAAGGCCTTCTACTATAGCTGTCTTGCCTACTCCAGCCTCTCCCAGAAGAACAGGATTGTTCTTGGTCCGCCTCGATAGTATCTGAATAACCCTTTCAATCTCATTATGCCTGCCGATTACAGGATCTAATTTATTCTCCTGAGCCAGCACAGTTAAGTTTCTGCCAAATGCATCAAGCGCGGGTGTCCTTGAACCTGCCCTCGTGCCAGGACCTCGGCCTGGCCCCTGTTTCGTACTACCAGCAGCAAATCCAGGGGTAGCAGACCCTAATAGCTCTACGATCTCCTGTCTAACCCGGTCCAAATCCATGCCGAGATTTAACAAAACCTGTGACGCTACGCCCTCGCCTTCTCTTACAAGTCCGAGTAAGATATGCTCTGTGCCGATATAATTATGGCCTAAAGACCTGGCCTCATCACCGGAAAGTTCTATTGCCTTCTTGGCTGTTGGAGTAAAGGGGATGTCTCCAGATATAATTGTGCTCGGGCCTGGCTTTACTATCTTCTCTACCTCCAACCGGATCTGCTGAAGATTAAGGCCCATTTTCTGAAGCACGACCGCTGCCACTCCCTCTCCTTCTCTTATGAGGCCAAGCAATATATGCTCTGTGCCGATATAGTCATGGTTAAACCTCTTTGCCTCTTCCTTCGCGAGTAAAATTACTTTTCTTGCACGTTCTGTGAATCTGTTAAACATGGCATGCCTCCTTATAGATAGGTTTAATTTCACAAAATAAGCATTGCAGAAAATGTGAAATTAAGCCGTTATATTAGCTTATACATTAACCTTTCTCTAACTCTTAGTCAATCTCTGCCTGACTATCTCTGCCCTTTTGACGTCTCTTTGATTTGGATCTAATTTCTTCTTTTCTATTTTCTGCAGATGAGCTGGCTGAATAATTATAAACAATTCATTTATAAGGGCCTGGTCGACTTCTTTTATCAGCTTTAAATCAACGCCCAATCTTACAAGCGAAAGCAAATCTATGGTCTCATTACTGCTTATTATATGGGCGCTTTTCAGGGTGCCATACGCCCTCCAGATCTTATCCTCGAGCACAGACCTATTTTGCGAAAATAATACCTCGCGTGCACTCTGTTCATGGCCAATGATTTGCTTTATAATCCTTTCTATATTATCTATAATATCCTCTTCTCTATGACCTAAGGAAACCTGGTTAGAGATTTGAAAAAAATTACCGCTCGCCTCTGTCCCCTCTCCATAAAGCCCTCTTGCGGTAAGGCTGAGCTTCGTGATGGCCTGCAAAACCTTTCCTATCTGCTTTGTCATTACAAGCGAGGGTAAATGCAGCATTACAGACGCCCTCATGCCTGTCCCTGTATTTGTGGGGCAGGCGGTTAAATAACCAAGATCAACAGAGTACGCATAACTCAATGCGCTGCCAAGATCGCTATCTATGCCGTCTATTATGTACCAGGCATCCCTCAGGTCAAACCCTGATTTCATAACCTGCATCCTAAGATGATCCTCTTCGTTTATCATAATGCTCACAACCTCTCTATCGCCTATGCACAGGCCCTTGCCATCCGCATCCATAGTATGCTCCTTACTCATAAGGTGTCTTTCAACTAAGAACTGCCTATCTATAGTGTCCAGTTTTCCGATATCCAGGCACAGAAAATTTTTTATCTTCTTGGAGTCAGACACAGACTGTTTCACAGCCTGTAAAACATCCTGCTGTTCCTTCTTGCTCGCCCAGTGAGAAAAAGGGTAATTTGATAGATTTCGGGCTAATCTTATACGCGATGATATAACTATATCCGAATTAGGCCCTGTGCACCTCAGCCACTCGCCCTGAGTATTTAACAAATCATCCAGATTCATCAATATAACCTCCGCTTTTATAAATTAGCCTCACTGCGTTCGGCTAATTGATTACGCAGATTATCGGCTTATAA
>CAYZNX010000094.1:0-5283 GCA_964479825.1 uncultured Planctomycetia bacterium
CACTCGTAAAAATGGCAGATAACTGTCTGATGTATAAATATATCGTCAAAAATATTTGCAAGAAAAATAACATGGTGGCCACCTTTATGCCTAAGCCACTCTTTGGCGATAACGGAAGCGGAATGCATACGCATCAATCGCTTTGGAAGGAAGGCAAAAATATATTTTTTGACCCTAAAGGTTATGCGCTTATTTCTCAGACTGCTAAGTATTATATTGGAGGTTTATTGAAGCATGCACCAGCGTTAATGGCGTTTTGCGCACCGACTACAAATTCCTATAAGAGATTAGTGCCAGGTTATGAGGCACCGGTTAATCTTGCCTATTCGCAACGCAACCGTTCTGCAGCTGTGCGTATACCGGTTTATACAGAAAACCCGAAGACCAAACGCATTGAATTTAGGCCGCCAGATAATTCTTGCAATCCATATCTGGCCTTTGCGGCAATGCTTATGGCAGGGATTGATGGGATACAAAATAAAATTGATCCGGGCGAGCCTTTGGATAAGAATACTTATGAACTGAGTCCTGAAGAGGCCGCTAAGGTTACCACGGTTCCTGGTTCATTAGAGGAATCCATTGCTGCCTTAGAAAAAGACAATAAGTTTTTATTGAAAGGCGATGTCTTTACCAAAGATGTGCTTGATGTCTGGATTGAATATAAGAAGGAAAAAGAGATAGACGCTGTGCGTTTACGTCCGCATCCGTATGAATTTTATTTATATTTTGATATTTAATACCAAGACAGTGGTCGGTCACTCTTGAGGGTGCCAGGAGCATCTTAACTTCACAAAATGAGCATTGCACAAAATGTGAAATTAAGAGTGGTCGGCTACCCTTGACAGGGCAGGGGTGATTTTTTTGAATCTCGTTGCATAATTATTAGGCAGGAGATGGGATGGAAAAAAAAGATTATATCAAAATGGTAGAGGATGCCTTTCTTACATTGGAAAAAGGAGAGGTTTATCGCCATGTTATAGGGGTTGCGGAAAAGGCATTGATAGAAAAGGCGCTTGAGCGCTCCTATGGCAACCAGATTATTGCAGCGAAGATTTTGGGCATAAACCGCAACACCCTTAGGACAAAGATACGCAGGCTCCATATCGATGTAGGGAGTTTTAAGTGCTAACTTCACAAAATAAGCATTGCTTATTTTGTGAAGTTATCTTGAGTTAGGTTTTGTATGAGATATAAATATTTTCCTAAAAAACAAGGCCTATATGACCCGCAGTTTGAGCACGATAGCTGTGGCGTGGGTTTTGTCTGTGATATTAAAGGCAAAAAATCAAATGAAATTATAAGGCATGGCATAAAGGTCCTGCGGCGTTTGAGTCACAGGGGTGCTGTTGGAGCTGACCCTAATACAGGCGACGGCGCAGGCATCCTAATTCAGATACCGCACAATTTTCTGGCAAGGGAGTGTTCGAAGATAGGTATTTCATTGCCCAGGCAAGGCACATACGGGACAGGGATGATTTTTCTCCCGCAGCTTAAAAAAGAAAGGGACTTTTGCATAGGTGCGTTTGAGAAGGTAATAAGGGCAGAGAAACAGGAGATGCTTGGCTGGCGCGAGCTTCCTGTAGATGACTCTATGATAGGTAAGACAGCAAGGGATGCAGGACCTGTTATTAAACAGATTTTTATTGGCGAGGGAGATAGGGTCAAGGAGCAACTTCATTTTGAGCGGAAACTCTACGTAATACGTAAAGAGGTTGAGAATATCATATGTTCATCCAATCTCAGGCAAAGGTCGTTTTTCTATATAACGAATCTTTCTTCCAGGACATTGAATTACAAAGGGCTTTTAATGCCTCATCAGTTAGATGAATTTTTTATTGACCTTAAAGACACTAGTTTAGAGAGTGCCATATGCCTTGTGCATTCGCGTTACAGCACAAATACGTTTCCTACGTGGGATCTGGCGCAGCCATTCAGATTCTTAGCCCATAACGGAGAGATAAATACCTTGCGAGGCAATATAAACTGGATGAAGGCACGGGAACGTCTCCTTGAAAGCGAGCTTTTTGGAAAGGACATAAAAAAGATTAAACCTGTCATTGTAGCCGGCGGCAGCGATTCTGCTACTATTGACAATGTATTTGAGCTCCTTGTGCTTGCAGGCAGGCCATTGCCTCATGCAATGATGATGCTCATTCCTTCTGCATGGGAGCAGGATAGACTTATGGATAGTGCCTTGAGAGATTTTTATAAATATCATTCCTGTTTCATGGAGCCATGGGATGGGCCTGCATCAATCGCATTTACCGATGGCGTGCGCATAGGTGCGGTGCTTGATAGAAACGGCCTGAGGCCGTCCCGGTATATTGTTACAAAAGACGGCCTTGTAGTCATGGCATCAGAGGTAGGGGTTCTGGATTTAGATCCGTCGAGGATTTCAATCTCGGGGAGGCTGGAACCAGGAAAGATATTTTTTATTGACACAGAAGAGAAAAGGATTGTCAATGACAATGAAATAAAAAATAAAATTTCCAGGGCGAGGCCTTATAGCGCCTGGCTTAGAAAAGAAATGCTGGAGTTAGATGAGATTAAAACCCCCCACCCTAACCCTTTCCCCTCAAGGGAAGAGGGAAAGGCGAGGGGAGTAGATGGCCTTTCTCTTCTAAAGGCCTTTGGTTATACGCGCGAGGACTTGAAGTTTATTATAAAACCAATGGTTGAAAGCGCTCAAGAGCCCATAGGCTCTATGGGAAACGATATGCCGCACGCGGTCTTGTCAAAAAATCCACAACTACTTTATAATTATTTTAAACAACTCTTTGCCCAGGTTACCAATCCTGCGATCGACCCTATAAGAGAAGAGCTGGTGATGGGCCTGGAGAGTCTTTTGGGGAGAGAAAAGAATATCTTAAAGGAGAGTTCAGGACATTGCCATAAATTGCATGTAAGAGAGCCGATACTCACAAATGAAGACTTGGAAAAGATTCGTAAAATCAGTATGCATGGATTTAAGACAAAGACCGTCTCTACGCTTTTTAAGGCAGCGGATGAAGAGGATTTTTTAAAGGCGCTGGATAGGATTTGTAAAGAGTCGGCCAATGCAATCAAAAAAGGTTATACATTTATTATATTGAGTGACAAAGGGGTAGAAAAGGATTTGGCGGCTCTCCCGGCGCTTCTGGCAGCAGGATGCGTGCATCATTACCTTGTTAAAAAATCATTGCGCACGCAGATAGGAGTCATTATTGAAAGCGCTGAGCCTCGCGAGGTGCATCACTTTGCGCTTTTATTTGGTTACGGGGCAGACTGCATAAACCCTTATTTGGTATATGATGCAATAGTAAATCTTATTAAAGAAAAAGAGGTCTTTCTGGATGCAGAGACAGGAATTAAAAATTACAGAAAGGCAGTCGATAAAGGAATACTCAAGGTGCTCTCCAAGATGGGGATATCAACGCTTCAGAGCTACAGGGCCGCTCAGATATTCGAGGCATTGGGCCTTAGCAAAGAGGTTATTGACAGGTGCTTTGCAGGCACATCTTCGAGGATCGGGGGCGCCGGTTTCAAGGAGATTGCCTTGGAAACAATATTGCGGCATAAGGAGGCATACAGGGATAAAAATCTTGAAGCCCCGTATCTGGCAACAGGCGGCGTTTATCAATGGAAGAGGGATGGTGAGTTTCATCTGTGGAATCCTGAAAGCATTGCTGCGCTGCAGGATGCGGCAAGGAATAACGACCTGAATAGATACAGGGAATTTGCAAGATTGATAAATTATCAGTCTAAGAACCCTACTACACTCAGAAGTTTATTTAAGTTTAAAAAAACAAAGTCTATTTCTATTAAAGATGTAGAGCCGGCCAGCGAGATCTTTAGGCGCTTTGCAACAGGCGCGATGAGCTTTGGTTCTATCTCGCGGGGCGCGCACGAAACCCTTGCTATTGCAATGAATAGGTTGGGAGGAAGGTCTAATACAGGCGAGGGTGGAGAGGACCCTGCTCGTTTTATACCTTTAGCCAATGGTGATTCACGCAGAAGCGCCATAAAACAGGTCGCATCCGGACGCTTCGGAGTTACGGCGAATTACCTCGCAAATGCAGACGAGCTGCAGATAAAGATTGCCCAGGGCGCAAAGCCAGGAGAAGGAGGCCAGCTCCCGGGGCACAAGGTCAGCGTCACTATAGCATCGACTCGCTACACAACCCCTGGCGTAACCTTGATTTCGCCGCCTCCGCATCATGACATCTACTCTATCGAGGACCTTGCCCAGTTAATCTTTGATTTGAAGAATGCCAATCCCCAAGCGCGCATCAGCGTGAAACTCGTATCAGAGATAGGGGTTGGCACGATAGCTGCCGGGGTTACTAAGGGCCATGCAGATATGATACTTATTTCAGGAGGCGATGGCGGCACAGGTGCGTCTCCAAAGAGTTCTATCATGCACGCCGGGCTTCCGTGGGAACTCGGGCTGTCAGAGACCCACCAGACACTTGTCTTGAATGATTTAAGGAGCAGGGTGCGCTTGCAGACAGACGGACAAATGCGCACAGGCCGAGATGTTGCAATAGCCGCTATCCTTGGCGCTGAGGAATTTGGTTTTTGCACTGCATGTCTTATAGTGCTTGGGTGCGTTATGTTAAGGCATTGTCACCTTAACAATTGTTCTGTCGGAGTGGCAACGCAGGACGAAATATTAGAGAAGAGATTCAGGGGAAGGCCTGAATACATTGAGAATTACTTTAATTTTGTTGCTGAGGAGCTCCGGGAGCTCATGGCTCAATTAGGAGTGAAGACAGTAGATGAATTAATTGGAAGGACAGACTTGTTGGAGGTAGATAAAAAAAATATCCCATGGAAGGCAAAAGGGATTAATTATTCAAGGATTTTATATAAGCCAAAGGCAGCGAATGGCGTGAAGGCCTTTTGTATCAAAAAGCAGGCTCACGAGATTGACAATGTCCTTGATAAAAGACTTATTGAACTGGCCTGGCCTGCATTGGAGGGAAAAGAAACCCTAAGAATGGAATTAGAGATCAATAATGCCAACAGGACAACAGGCGCTATGTTAAGCGGCGAGGTCTGCAAGAGATATGGAGACCAAGGCCTTGCAGAGGATACCATCTGTTTTAAATTCAGAGGAAATGCAGGCCAGAGTTTTGGGGCATGGCTTGCAAAAGGCATTACCTTTGAACTCGAGGGTTTGGCGAATGACTATATAGGCAAGGGGATCTCTGGCGGTAAGCTCATCGTGTATCCTGACAGGGTATCGGATTATAAACCAGAGGAGAATATTATAATCGGGAATACTAGTTTTTATGGCGCCAT
>CAYZNX010000095.1:0-5250 GCA_964479825.1 uncultured Planctomycetia bacterium
ATTGGCGGACTCTGTGCGCTGTCATATTAAAAATTAATTTGACAGCGCACTAGGGCTCCGTAACTCATGTCCTCGCTTACGTCAATAGCCTCGGTTCCCCATCTGTAACACAAACTGTATGCTCAAAATGGGCTGACAACTTTCTGTCTCTTGCCACTGCTGTCCATCCGTCACTTAGAATTTCTATCTCATATCTTCCGCTGTTAATCATTGGCTCAATTGCAAGGACCATGCCTTTCTTCAACCTTGGCCCTGTCCCTTGTTTGCCAAAATTGGGTATCTCCGGGGCCTCGTGCATCTTCCTGCCTATGCCATGGCCTACAAAATCCCTTACTACAGAATACCCATTTGATTCAGCGCACCTCTGTATTGCGTTAGAGATATCAAAGAGCCTGCTGGCCTCAACTGCCTTGTCTATACCAAGCCTTAAAGCTGTCTCTGTAACCTTTATCAATCTTCTGGCATCCTCTGAAACTAAATCCCCGATCTCTATTGTAACAGCTGCGTCAGCGTAAAATCCGTCTTTTTCTACGCCAACATCTATGCTTAATATATCGCCATTTTTTAGCCTTGTCCTGCCTGGGATACCGTGCACAACCTGTTCATTTATTGAAGTGCATATAGCGCCTGGAAAGCCCTTGTAACCTTTAAAGGCTGACCTGGCATTAAAGCCTTTGATTATCTCTTCTGCCTTCTTGTCCAACTCCGCGGTTGTCTCGCCTGGCCTGGCAATCTTTTGGATCTCAGTTAATACTAATCTTACAATCCTGCCGGCAGATTCAATAATAGCTATTTCACGTTCAGACTTTATTTCTATCATTGAATATACCGGTAAGAATCCCATAAACCCTATCTGCGTCTAAATCTCCAGAGACCTCAGCCAAAATCTTCTTTTCCTTATAGTAATCAATCAGTTCCTTAGTAACGTTGTTATAAACCTCTAATCTTTTATGTATAGTCTCTTCGGTGTCATCCTTTCTTTGATACAAGCCGCTGCCACAGATATCGCAGACACCTTTTTTCTTCGGAGGCATATTCACAATGTGATAATTGGCCCCGCAATTTTTACAGAGCCTTCTACCTGTAAGTCTTGATATGACAACGTCTGTGCTAGTTTTAAAGTATATCACTAAGTCTACGGGCAGATTTAACTTTCCAAGTTCTCTATCCAGCGCCTTCGCCTGATATACGGTCCGCGGAAAACCATCCAGTATGAACCCATTAGTTACATCGCTATTCTTGACCCTGTCAAGCATCATTTCTATTACCACATCGTCAGACACTAGTTCGCCTTTTTCCATGAAAGACCTGGCCTTTTCCCCTATCCTGGTTTGTCTCTTTACATTTTCTCGCAGTATGTCGCCTGTAGAAAGATGCAAAAAACCAACCCTCTCGGAAAACCTTACTGCCTGAGTCCCTTTACCTGCTCCGGGCGGGCCTAATAATACGAGTCTCATACTTTTTGGCACACTGAAGTGTGCCTTGAGTTATAGGGTTACTTGGGTTATTGGGTTACTTGGGTTAGTAACCCTATAACCCTATAACCCAAGTAACTCTAGTAACTCTATAACTCGAGTAACCCAATGAACCCTATCTCCTCCCTCGAATCCTCCCTTTCTTCATGAATCCTTCGTAATGTCTCATCAAGAGCTGCGATTCAATCTGTCTCATCGTATCAAGCATAACTCCGACGACTATTAAAAGGGCGGTGCCGCCAAAAAAACTCGCAATCAGATATGGGACCTTTAGCCACCCGCCTAACATATCAGGAAAAACAGCTATGAACGCCAGAAATATTGCCCCGGGAAGGGTTATCCTTGTTATTATAAAATCAAAATATTCTGCTGTCTTTCTGCCAGGCCTGACGCCTGGCACAAAGCCGCCGTATTTTTTCATATTATCCGCAACATCAGCCGGATTAAAACTGATTGCAGTATAAAAATAAGCAAAAAATATAATCAAAAGGCTGTACATAACTGTGTATAACACATGTCCACTGACAAGCGATTCTGCTATCCTCTGCAGGCCAGGGTTTGGTATAAATCCTGCCAGTGTTGCAGGAAACAGAATAATAGATTGTGCAAATATTATAGGTATAACCCCTGCCTGGTTTACCCTTAATGGGATATAGGTAGCCTGGCCACCGTAAACCCTCCTGCCAATTACCCTCTTTGCATACTGCACAGGGATCTTTCTTTGGCCCTGCGTGATCAATATCACGGCAACTATTACTAAAACGCCAATCGCTGACATTAAAATAAGCGTCGCGGGATTGATCTGGCGTTTTTCCGGGGCAAATGGCGATAACAAGGCAATGATCTGGTAAAGGGCAGTAGGTAATCTTGAAATAATGCCTGCTGTTATTATTAAAGATATGCCATTGCCTATGCCTTTCTCCTGAATCTGCTCGCCAAGCCACATTATAAAGGCCGTGCCAGTCGTAAGGGTTATCACCGTCAATAATCTGAAACCCCAGCCTGGATTACTAACTATGGTCAGACCCTGAAACCTGGCTGGATTTTCAAGCCACAGACTTATGAAAAACGATTGAATTACAGCAAGGGCCACTGTGCCATAACGTGTGTATTGTATAATCCTCCTTCGGCCTGCCTCGCCTTCCTTTGATAATTTTTCAAGATAAGGAACCACCGTAGTCAATAGCTGAAGTATAATCGAACTGGATATATACGGCATGATACCAAGTGCAAATATGGTCAACCGTGTTAATGCCCCGCCTGAAAACATATTCATAATGCTAAATAAGGTTCCTCCTTGAGACCTTGCAACATTTTGAAAGAACTGAACAAGGGCTGCACCATTTATCCCGGGTGTAGGGATATAAGCGCCGATCCTGTAAACGCTGATAAGCGCTAATGTGATAAATAGTTTTTTTCTCAGGTCAGGTATCTTAAAAGAATTCGCTAATGCCTTTAACATATCATTTCACACTTCCCGCCAGAGCGCTTTATCTTCTCAAATGCTGTTTTGGAAAATGCATGGGCCTTTATATTTATGGGGATATTGATCTCGCCGTCTCCCAAAATCTTCAGAAAATTCACCTGTCCTTTTATTACTCCCTTAGCCTTCAGTAATTCAGGGGTTATAGAGTCCTCTTTCTCTAAGCCGGCAAGGTGGCTAAGATTAAGGACGTGATAACCCTTTCTTGGTCTCCTGCTAAAACCCCTCTTTGGCATCTTCCTCACTAACGGCATCTGCCCGCCTTCAAAACCAGGAGTCCTGGTCTTTCCTGTCCTGGCCATCTGGCCCTTATGACCTCTTGTTGATGTCTTGCCATGGCCTGAGCCAGGGCCCCTGCCGATTATCTTTCTTCTTTTTTTAGCCCCTGCGGCCGGTCTTAAATCCTGTATCTTCATCTATTCCTCTGTCTTGTCCCGTTCTATCCTCAATTTTTTTAAGCCTTCTATGGTAGCCTTTGTAACATTGATAGGGTTCTGCGACCCTAATGATTTTGTAAGTATGTCCTTTATCCCGCAGGCATCACAAATAGCGCGCACCGAACCTCCAGCGATCACGCCTGTGCCTTCGGCCGCTGGCTTCAGAAGCACCTTCCCTGCGCCAAAATGCCCTAATATTTCATGTGGTATCGTAGTACCCCTTAGGGATACGCTAAAAAAATTTCTCCTGGCATTAGAAAGCGCCTTTCTTATCGCATCAGCAACCTCGTTGGCCTTTCCATATCCACATCCAACCCTGCCGTGGCCATTCCCAACTGCTACCAAGGCAGTAAATGAAAATCTTTTACCGCCCTTTACGACCTTGGAGACACGGTTGATAGTGATAACCTTCTCTATAAACTGCTCCTCTTGAGGCTCGTCTATCTTCTCTATTATTTTTTCTTTTATCCGATCCTTTTCTTCTGCCAAATTTCTCCTCCTGCTCTTGTTACATGCTAAACGGAAAAACAAAAAAACTTAAAGACAAAAAAACGTTTTGTTTTTACGTTTTTCAGTTTTTCAGTTTCTTAGCAACTTTTACTCTACGTAATACCTCTATGTAAAATACGGTGGCCGAACCCCTAAAACTTAAGCCCTGCCTCTCTGGCTGCATCAGCAACCATCTTTACTCTACCATGATAAAGGTAACCGCCTCTGTCGAATACCACTCCTTCAATGCCTTTTTTCCTGGCCTCGTTTGAAATATAGGAGCCGAATTTTTTGGCTGCCTCTATGTTGCCCCCGTATGCGCATTCCTTTTTAAATGACTTGTCGTTTGTGGAAAAAGACGAGAGCGTCGCATTAGAGGCATCATCTATAAATTGTATATACAGGTTTTTGTGACTTCTATGGATGCTCAATCTGGGTATATCCTTTGTCCCAAAAACCTTCTTTCTTATTCTGTAATGCCTTTTCAGCCGCCCCAGCTCTGTTTTATTTTTAATCTTCTTTTTCATTTTTATGCCACTGCCTTGCCTGCTTTTTTCCTTACGTATTCCCCGACATACCTTATACCCTTGCCTTTATACGGTTCTGGCTTAAAATAATCTCTTATCTCAGCGGCAACCTCTCCTACCTTTGCCTTGTCAATCCCTTCAACAATAATCTGGTTCGGTTTTGGGGTCTTTACGGCAATGCCGTCTGGTATATTATATGTTATTGAATGGGAAAATCCTAACTGTAGATTGACCGTTTTTGCCTGTGCCTGAGCACGATAGCCAACGCCGTGTAGCTCAAGGCTCTTTGAATATCCACCGGCCACGCCCTTTATCATATTATTGATCTGCGACCTCACAAGGCCATGCAGGGAACAACTCAGCCTGTCTTCAGCCAATCTTTTTATTATAACCTGTGAACCATCGGTCTCGACTTCGATTGCACGAGGCAAGAGCCAATCTATTTTGCCTTTTGGCCCTTCTACAAACACCTTTCCTGACTCTATTCTTATCCCAACCTTATCAGGAACCTGTATTGGTCTTTTGCCTATCCGTGACATCAAATGAGCCCTGGAGTTACGAAAATTTATAATTTTCGTAACTCCATCTTCCATGTTTAACTTCCTTAGAAGGTGCGAGATTCTTCACTTCGTTCAGAATCGTCCATCGAAGTCCTGAGCAGATCCTTCACTTCGTTCAGGATCGTCCTGAGGAACGAAGTGACGAAGGACGAAGCGAAGGACGAATTTGACCCTTGACACTTTGTGTCAAGGGTGTCCTCACCTACCAGACATAACACAGTACCTCTCCGCCGGTCTGCATTTCTTTTGCCTGTATGTTTGTTACAATCCCTCTGGACG
>CAYZNX010000096.1:0-5227 GCA_964479825.1 uncultured Planctomycetia bacterium
GCCATCATAGTCACCAAAAGCGATGAGCCGCCATAACTTACTAAAGGAAGTGGCAGCCCAACAACAGGCATAAACCCCATTGTCATGCTCATATTCACGATTACCTGTATCCCTATCATTGTGGCCAGGCCGACTGACAGCAGTTTCCCGCAAGGGTCGCTTGTCCTTTCAGCTATGCCAATCGCCCTTTTAATAACAGTGTAATAAAGCAAGATTAATATGAGGCAGCCTAAAAATCCCCACTCCTCCCCAGCTACGGAAAATATAAAATCCGTGTGCCTTTCTGAAAGGAAATTCAATTGATTCTGTGTGCCTGAAAGCCAGCCCTTGCCGAATACCCCGCCTGACCCGACTGCTATCCTTGACTGAATAACTGTATAACCTGCGCCAAGAGGATCTATGCCTGGATTCATAAATACCATTAATCTATCTTTCTGATAGTCTTTTAATAAAAGCCATCCTATCGGCGATAATGCTGCCCCGCATAAAATTATTAAAAACAGTCTCCTTAAAGACAATCCCCACGCAAATAACAAGATAAATAATACTGGTGCCAGCATGAGTGCGGTCCCAAGATCCGGCTCCTGCAGGATGAGAAAAAAAGGCAGGCCTATAATAGCAAAAGGCACAAAAATATTTTTCAGGGCTTTTGTGTCCCTGTGCGTTGAAAGATATTGGACCAGGGCAAGCGTAATGGCTAGCTTTCCGAACTCCGAAGGCTGCACATTTAAAAAACCTATTGTAAGCCACCTTTGCGCGCCAAGCCTGCGGCTTCCAAAAATTAGGACGACTACCAGCAGAAACACTGTTAAAAAATAGAAGATACTTGCTACACCTACTATCTTTCTGTAATCTACCCTGACTATGTAGATAAATATCAAAATCCCGATAAGAAACCATGCTAGCTGTCTCGCAACATAATCTATTTTATTGAGATAGGTCGAACTAAAAAGGAATAAAAGTCCTAATACGAATATCGCAATTGCACTGGCCATCACCACCCAATCAAAGTCTTTATACTTTTTTAAATTTAGCCTTTTCATATTAATGTTGAGATTGTTTATACCAGAACTCTACTGCCTTCCGTGCCATAAGGGCTGCCACATCTCCGCCGGACCCGCCATGTTCCAGGAAGATCACAAAACTTATCTCAGGATCTTCCGAAGGCGCAAAGCCGCTAAACCATGCATGCGTCTTGAGGCCAGCCCCTGCCTGGGTAGTTCCTGTCTTTGCAGAAATAGACACAATATCGCTCCATGCCCTTGCCCCTGTCCCGGATTCTCCTTCCACAACGGCCCTCATAGCCTTCCTGATTACATCTAAATTCTGTTTCTTGACAATAGGCCTTACATCAGGACCCCTGGCAAAATCAGCCCTATCCGCCTTCAAAAGATGCGGCTTGACAAGATTGCCGCCGTTAGCCACTACGGCAATAAGACAGAGCACTTGTAAAGGGGTGGCCAAAAGATACCCCTGGCCAATAGAAAGATTGGCAGTATCTCCTGCATACCAATTCTCCTTTTTTTCTAACCTCTTCCATGGCCTCGACGGCAAAAGCCCTTGCGTCTCACCAAACAGTTCAATACCTGTATATCTGCCAAAACCAAACTTATAGGCATATTCATGGAGCCTTTCAATGCCCACTGAAATACCAAAATTGTAAAAATAAATATTGCAGGATTGGATTATTGCATGCCTCAAGTCCATTCTCCCATGGCCGTCTCTATTCCAGCAGTTAAATGTGCCTTTGCCAATATCAAATCTACCATGACAAGTATAGGTTGTCTCGGGGTCAGTCTTTCCGGATTCCAATCCTGCAAGCGCAACAAGTATCTTAAATATAGAGCCAGGGGGATATTGACCCATTATTGCCCTGTTTAAAAGCGGCTTGTCTCTGTCATTTAAGGCCATAGTCAATGGTTCATTAGGATCGTATGAAGGCGAACTTACCAAGCTCAATATCTCCCCGTTCTCAGGATCCATAAAGATAGCAGCGCCTTTTTTTTCTCTCATCATTTTCCATAGAAAGAGCTGGAGCTCTGCGTCTATTGTCAAATGAACATCTCCCCCTTTTTCCGGCTCCTTCAGGCTCAGGACATTAACCTGGCGGCCGCGATTATCAACCTGTATCTGCATGCCTCCATTCCTGCCGCGCAAAGAATTATCAGCTACCTTTTCTATGCCATCCTTTCCTATCCGATCCTTGATGCTGTAGCCGTAACTCTTCAATGTCTCCAACTCACGGCTGTCTATCTCGCCAATATAACCCAGGACATGAGCCATGGCATCCTTGTACGGATATCTCCTTAGAGCCGTCTCCTTGACGAGCACACCTGGCATATCAAGCCTCTGTTCTTCTATAAGTACCGCCTCTCTTTTGGATATATTCTTTATTACCTCGCAGGGCGCAAACGGCGCGTAGTAATTATGTTCGTAGTTCCTCTTCAATAAATTCTCTGATACGCTTAAAATTTCAGCTAATTTTCTTAACTCAGTTTCGATATCGCCTGCTTCCTGCGGCACTATAAAAACACTGAACGACAGGGCATTGTCAGCCAGAACCTTGTTCCTTCTATCGTATATTGCCCCCCTTGGCGCATTTATACTCAAAAGACGGATGCTATTCTTATAACTGAGTTCCTTATACAAGGCCCCATTTATCACCTGGAGATAATATAGACAAAGGCCAAGAAACATAAAAAGAATAGTAAAGAGAAAGCGCAATATCTTTATCTGCATGCCTATCTACTTCTTAACACAATAATATATCTTTTAACAATACCCGCCAGGAGGCCCAGCGAACAGTAAATCAAAATAATAAAACCAAACGACGCCATAGATAGGACGCCGGCATAAAGCCCGATTGCACCGCCCACTAATGCCCCTATAGTGGGGCCATTCCTCAATCCTGAAAAAATTGCCGACGCTAACAATAGATTCAAACCATTCAATACCGTCATTTGTAAGAGGCCAGCTATAATTATCCAAAGAAAAAACATCGCTACACTCCCCACCTAAAATAACTTCACATTTTGTGCAATGCACAAAATGTGAAGTTAGCGCATCACAAGCACCTCTTCCAGCTTCATCATCTCAACCTCAGGCCTTACAGCTGCATTGAGATAAAGTCCGCTCGCATCCCTGTTCACAGAATCTACCACACCTATTAATATGCCCTTTTCAAATATGCCGCTAAAACCTGAGGTTATAACCACATCGCCTTCTTTGATATCGCAGCCTAAATCCAGATATTTCATTATCAGCCCTGAATTCGTCCCCACTACAGCTCCTTCGTCCCGCGTCCTCTGCACAATCCCGCTCACGACTGAATCGCTATCTGTAATGAGAATGACACGGCTTATGTTCCAGCCTGACTCGCATACCCTGCCAACAAGCCCGTTTCCGCTTATTACAATCATATCCTTCCGCACGTTATTATTCTTTCCCTTGTCTATAATTACCGCGGCCCTATATCCGAAAGGCTCCCTGGCTATCACCATACTAGGTATAAACTTATGGCCTTTGGATTTGGTGAAATCTAAAAGTTTTCTTAATCTCTCATTTTCTCTATGCAGCTCTCGGAAATTTAAAATCTGCCTCTCGAGATTATCAATATTCTCCCTCAGGATTCTATTTTCATTGACTATGTCCTTAAAATTAGAGATATCCCGCAGGGCATAGTATGAGCCTGATATCAATTTTAAAGGCGTCTGAAAAATATTTAAAATTTTTATTCGGGAGTCATTTGAGAAAAACTGGGGGAGGGAAATGATAATTAAAATTACAATGAAAAGCGCTATGAAAGGAATATTTTTGTTTGATTTTATCACGCACTGCTTTATTTACAATTCATCTCCAGCGTTAGTCCCGCGTCTTAACTTCACAAAACATGCATTGCACATTTTGTGAAGTTAAGCTTCCGCGTTACTTCCGCGATGACTCAAAAATCCAGCCTTGAGCGCACAGTAACCTTCTTGAGATACTTAATCTCGCTCAAGACCTTGCCCGTGCCTATGGCTACTGCTGTCATTGGATCCTCGGCAACATGGACAGGGAGGCCAGTCTCTTCGCTTATCAGCTTATCCAGGCCCCTTAAAAGCGCACCGCCACCTGCTAAAATTATGCCTCGTTCAATAAGGTCCGCTGATAATTCAGGAGGAGTCCTTTCAAGGGTCATCCTTGTCGCCTCAAGGACAGCTGAAATAGGGCCTGCTATTGCCTCTCTTATCTCCTCAGAAGATACTGTTATGGTCTTTGGTAGGCCTGCCACAAGATCGCGTCCGCGCACTTCCATCGTCAACTCCTCCTCCAGAGGATAACCAGAGCCGATCTTTATCTTTATATCCTCTGCGGTACGTTCGCCGATCATCAGATTGTATGTCTTTTTTAAATGCTCGATTATGGCCTCGTCTAATTCATCGCCGCCGATACGGATAGAACGAGAAAACACAATCCCAGCCAGGGATATAACAGCTATCTCTGTTGTCCCGCCTCCGATGTCAATTATCATATTGCCGCTCGGTTCCTGGATCGGAAGCCCAACGCCTATTGCCGCAGAGATTGGCTCTTCTACAAGATAAACCTCGCGGGCGCCTGCATGTTCTGCAGAATCCTTAACTGCGCGCTTCTCTACCTCTGTGATTCCGGAAGGAATGGCAATTACCATGCGGGGCCTGACAAATACCCTGCGATTGTGCACCTTCTTTATAAAATACCTGAGCATATCCTCTGTAATTTCAAAATCAGCAATGACCCCGTCTTTCATCGGCCTTATTGCCACTATATTGCCCGGCGTCCTGCCAAGCATACGCTTTGCCTCTTCGCCAACTGCAAGCACAGTATGCGTACCTTTCTGGATCGCAACCACTGATGGCTCGCATAGAACTATGCCCTGGCCCTTCACATAGACAAGCGTTGTAGCCGTGCCCAGGTCTATCCCCATATCATTCGAGAACATACCTAAGATATAATCAATGCCTCTTTTCAATAACTTGAAAATCTGAATCATTCATCACCTCTCTAAAAGATGATTACGAACAGATAAATTAAGCTCGCTTCGCTCGCTGATTACACAGATTATTCCTCATAGAATATACAATTTAGATTACACAGATAATTCTTTAATCTGTGTAATCTGCTTTTTCCGCCGAAGGCGGACCTGCCTCTGGCAGGAAAATCTGTGTAATCATATTATTGAATTTCCATATAAAAGAACAGAAAACATAAC
>CAYZNX010000097.1:0-5223 GCA_964479825.1 uncultured Planctomycetia bacterium
TAATATCTTTGAAGATTTTCAAGAATCCGTTGATTGTGATATCGCTGGTTGTAAAAGCCATGTTATTAACTCCTAAGAAGGTTACATGAGGTTACATAACGTTACAGGGGGTTACAGGAAGTTACAAAAAAGTCAATACGCAGTTTTTAATGCAACCTCATGTAACATCTTGTAACATCCTGTAACGTCTTGTAACTTTCTTATTCACGCCCACACACGTCTCGTTTCCTTTGCGAGAGTTACGTTCTTTGTCTTATATAAATCCACTATTATCTCGTCTGGTTCAAACCAGAGCTTTATCTCGCGTTCTGCCTCGGCCTCATTTGTCGAAGCATGAAGTACGTTTTCGTATAGCCCCTTTGTCGTAATCCTGCCATATGCCCCTCTTATTGTGGTTGCCTCTGCTTCTTCCGGGTTTGTTGCACCTGCAAGCGCTCTTACCTTATTTATAGCATCCTCTCCCCAATACACCATTGCCATTACCTTTCGTCTGTCATGCAATTCACCCTGAATATACTTTATCAATTCCTCAAAAAAAGACTCATTTTTCAAGTACTTATAATGTTCTTCTGCTAATGCACGATTAACTCTAACTATTTTAGCTGCAACAATTTCCAACTTTGTCTCTGACAATCTGGTGAGGATGTTTCCTGTCAAAGACTTTCTTAGGCCATCTGGCTTAATTAGGACTAGTGTTTGTTGGAGCATATCAATTGGGTTATAGGGTTACTAGAGTTATAGGGTTACTAGAGTTATAGGGTTTAACCCAAGTAACCCAATAAACCCAAGCAACTCAAGTAACCCAATAACCCTAACTCTTTGATTTTAAAAGACTTACAATTCTTTCTAAGTCTTTGTCTGAATAGAAATCTATCTCTATCTTGCCACCCTTCTTTGACTTTATAATCCTTGTCTTAGTCCCAAGGCGTTTGCTAAGTTCATCCTCCAGGGCCTCTAAATTCGGGTCTGTGTGCTTTGCTATTTTTTGAACTGGTAGTTCTATTTTTTTTGCGTATCTCTCTGTATCTCTTACAGATAGGTCATTTTTTATAATCCTATTGCTCAGGCGTAGTTGCTCAGATTCTTTAGATAATCCGAGTATTGCACGAGCGTGGCCCATTGAGATTGTTCCACGTGAAACATATTCTTGAATTTTATCAGGGAGCTTTAATAGCCTAATTATATTTGCAACAGTTGCCCTATCCTTGCCTATTGTATCAGCAATATTCTCCTGCGTCATATTATATTCTTCAATGAGCTTCTTATAAGCCTTTGCCTGGTCAATTGGGTTAAGGTCCTCTCTCTGCACATTTTCAATTAGAGAGAGCTCCAAGGAATCCAGGTCTGAGACATCTTTAATAATCGCAGGCACCTCTTTCAAATTTAGCACTTGTGCCGCACGAAACCGCCTTTCGCCTGCTATTAATTCATATTCGCCATGCCTTCCACGTACAACTACAGGCTGTATAAAACCTTTTTCTCTTATAGAGGCAGCGAGTTCATTGATAGAGTTTTTGTCAAACCCTAATCTCGGCTGATTCTTATTGGCTTTGATCTTATCAACCGGTAAATTAGTAATCCCTTGCTGTATTTTTGACTCCAAAATGTTTGTATTTGCTATGCCTGCCCTGTCTGGAATTAAGGCTTCTAAACCTCTACCAAGACCTCTTTTTTCCATGTACGGACTCCCTATAATGGTTCAACCTTGCAGTCCACTGGTTCTCCCAACATCTCTTTAGCAAGAGATTCATACATCCTTGCCCCAAGAGAATTTTTATCATACAAGCCTATTGGCTTTCCAAAACCTGGGGCCTCGCTCAATCTAATGCTCCTTGGTATAATTGTCTTAAATACCTTGTCCTTAAAAAAGTTTCTTGTTTCATCAATTACCTCAGAGGTCAGATTTGTTCTGTAATCAGCCATGGTTAATAGCACACCTTCTATATCTAAATCAGAATTAAGATTATCCCTCACAAGATTTATTGTCTGCAATAATTGACTAAGGCCCTCTAAAGCATAATATTCACATTGAACAGGTATGATAACAGTCTTGGCAGCTGTCAGGGCATTGATAGTGAGAAGACCTAAAGATGGCGGCGCGTCAATAAAAATAAAATCATAGTCCTCTTTTATATCCTGTATGGCATTTTTGAGCCTTGACTCTCTATTCATAAGACTTATCATCTCAAGCTCTGCTCCTGTCAGCGCAATATTGGAAGGCGCTATTTTCAATTCAGGAATAAATGCCTCAAGCACAATGTCTTTAATCTCTGCGCCAACAAGTAACACATCATAAATATTTTTCTGCAGACTTGATTTAACAATGCCCAGACCGCTTGTAGCATTTGCCTGTGGGTCAAAATCGATTAATAAAACCTTGTTTCCCTTCACGGCAATATAGTATCCTAAATTGATAGCAGTGGTTGTCTTCCCAACTCCACCTTTCTGGTTGCATATTGCTATAATCTTTACCACAATATAACCTCGCTAATATAATGCAAAAACCATATCATAACTTCACATTTTCTGCAATGCTTATTTTGTGAAGTTATGATATGGTATTGGGATTGCACAGAAACAGTATCATAACCGTATCATTATTTACATAACTTCTTTATTACTTTAACCTTAGCTAATTTTGAACCATGCATGCTGAATAGGCCCCTATTTTCTTCGCGCAGGATCTTGATATCAACCCCAGACCTGTTTGTGCCAAGTTTCTTAAGGCCGATCTTAATAGCCTCGTGTGCTGTTTTGGCCTCGACTTCTATTTCTGTCAATTGGCGCTTTTGCTCGTGGCCTTTATCCATCATGCCCTCCTCAACAAAAGAAACTGCAATCCAGCTGTCAGTAGGGTATTTGTCAGCCAGTATAAAACAAGTCCTGCTGGCAATGAATAAAATATGAACCCGAATAGTAAGGGCATAATAGCTGACATCATCTTCTGCTGTTCTGTTTGAAGAGCTGCTGTTTTCGCCTGAGACATCTTCTGTTGAAGTATCATAGCACCTATCATTAAAATTGGCAAGAGATTTATGCTGTCGCCAAGAACAGGCAGCGCAAAAGGGAGCTGAAACAAGGCATCCGGCATTGACAGGTCCTTTATCCATAAAAAAGCCGCGCCTTTAAGTTCAACAGACCTCATCAGCATCTGATATAGCGAGATAAAGATAGGCATCTGTAAAAACATAGGGAAGCATCCGCCCATAGGATTTACATTATATCGTCGATAAAGCTCCATTATTTCCTTGTTTAGCTTGTGGGGGTTGTCCTTGTGGGCTGCGCGCACCTTTTCAATATGAGGCTGAAGTTCCTGCAATTTTCTCATTGATTTAAAACTCTTGAATGTCAATGGAAACAATGCCAAACTGATGCATCCTGTTAAAAGCAGGATTGACACGCCATAGTTGTGAAATAAACTATAGAAAAATTTTAAAATACTTAATAATATAAGACATATGCTTGTAAAGATGCCAAAGTTCAGTGCGGCGCCAAAATTCAGCTCAACGCTTTCTAATTCTTTTATCTCTGTAGGCCCAATGTAAAACAATAGATTGTATTCTTTTGTCTGGCCCGGCATTATGGTCTCGTCCACAATAAAGCCTATTACAGGACTTGATTCTATATTAGCTGTAAAAATGCCTGCAGGCTGAAAATCAGGCTTTGCAATAATTGAATGATATTTATTTTTTAAAGCGAGCCACTCAATGTCATTTTGGTATAACCTATTGGTTTTCTTGAAGTTACCTCCTGCTATCTTTTTTAACCTTCCATTAGTATATAGTGCCACTGCCTCTATATATCTTGACTCGTACAACTCTTTGCCTGAAATGTTTGAGGCTGTTGTAAGCTCAAATTGCAGGGGTTCAAGCGAGTTAGACAGATTCTCAATTTTAATTGAAGCAGAAAGGCCGTATTTATCCTTTAGAAAGCTCACAGATTTCTCTATCTTGAAGCTTTTCACCTGGGCATAAATAGGCCCCTCGCTACTGATTTCAAACCGTTGTGACCCTGCGCCGGCAAGACTTCCTTGGCCTTCAACTGCAAGGATGCCTGAGCGGTAAATAGCATTATTAACTAAATCCATATCAAGCCCATTCTTGTCCTTAATCTCGATATCCTGGATTGAACCGCCTACATCGCAAAGATTAATCATGTATCTGTCATTGACAAACATAATTGACTTTGCATCTGGAGGCAGCGCGGATTTATCCAAATCAAAACCCCTCTCACCAGGGGTAGTCTGTATAACTTTTTGTTTTTCAATAGGTTGGGATATAAAATCCGGCTTTTGCTGCGGCGGGATTAGCTTTGACAAAAACACAGGGTAGAGGAGCATAACCAAGATTGAAAGCACAACCGCTAGTAATAGTCTACGATCCATCAGTACCTCTTTCGTAACGTGCCCTTTGCCATTTGCTCTATGCTCTTTGCTATATAAGGGTCATATCCTCCTGGGAAAAAAGGATTGCACCTTAGGATTCTAGCGAAGCCTTTTAATATGCCAAAAAATGGGCCCCTGTGCTCTATTGCCCTTATACAATATTCAGAGCATGAAGGATAATACCTACATCTACATAACATGAATGGAGACAAATAGTTATGATAAAAAATAATACTATTTTTTAACGTATCTTTTAAAAGCGTCTTTAAGTTCATATTCTATATTCGTAGATTTTGTACCTTTTTTAAGATTAGTGGCTAAGATTACGATATCGTAGGATGGCACAAGCATATGTTTTGTTCTTCTATATGACTCTCTTAAAATCCTCCTGAGCCTATTTCTAAGGACAGGCTTTTTGTTATAAAGATTTTTACTCACTACGAAACTAACTCTATTAACATCATCTCCTTGTGCCCTTTTAAGTAAAAATACCGCTATTGACTTTTGCCTGATGCAGCCTCCTTTATCAAAGACATCCCTTATTAATTTATTTTTTTTAAGCCGCTCCTTGGTTGTAAATGAGTTTTGACCCATCAAACAGACAGCCTTTTTCTGCCTTTCTGTCGTCTGCGTCTCAATATGGCACGGCCTTTCTTAGAGCGCATCCTGCGTCTGAAACCATGTCTTCGCTTTCGCCTCAAAATACTTTTTTTAGTAAGGGTTTTTTTCACGTCTAAACCTCCCTGTAAAATTCTTATTATAACACGTAGTCTTTTATCGTCAAGAAAAATCCGCCCCTCTCGGGGTAATCGGTGAGTTATCAGGGATGAGGGAGATCC
>CAYZNX010000098.1:0-5154 GCA_964479825.1 uncultured Planctomycetia bacterium
GGCGATGCCTGGCCTTTTGTAAGGCCATATATCTGATTATTATGGACTATAACTGTTATATCCACGTTCCTTCGTATATTATGTATAAAGTGATTCCCGCCTTCTCCATAACAATCGCCGTCTCCTGTTGTAACTAATACAGTCAATCCTCGATTTACAATCTTTGCTGCTACAGCTACTGGCAATGCCCTTCCGTGAAGGCCGTTAAAGCAGTTTGCCTTAATATAATGGGGCAGTTTGGCTGCCTGACCTATGCCAGAAACAAGCAGGATATCCTTAGGCGGTCTACTCAGTTTAACGAGGGCCTTTTTAAGAGCATTCAATATGCCGAAGTCTCCGCATCCAGGACACCATGCTATCTCATCATTGCTTTTAAAGTCATTTATGTCCATAATAGTGCCGTGCCATCAGATATATTTATTAATCTGATCTATAAGAAAATCTAGGTTAAAAGGTCTTCCGTCAAATCTCAATATAGAGCCACTAACTTTAATACCTGTCTCCCGCCTTATAAGCCTGGCTAACTGCGCCCCTGCATTATTTTCTACAGTAACTATTTTTTTAGCACCTCTTAACAATCTAACTATCTCATTCTCCGGAAACGGCCAGACCTGAGGCAGGTGAATAAAGCCTATTTTTTTGCCATCCAGGGTTTCGCTTACTTCCCTCGAGACGCTACATGTCGAGCCATATCCTATAAGAATAACATCTGCGTCCCTAATATTAAAAGAAGCAGGTCTCTCTATCTCTCTTGAAAGCCCCTGCATTTTTTTGTAAAATCTTTTTTCAACCATCTTTGTCCGTATCTCTGCATCTTCTGTTATATGGCCAGCTTCAGTATGCTCATCACTGTCTGCATAGATGACACCTTGGAGCCACGAAGGCACTGCCCGCGGAGATATGCCAGATTCGGTAAACTGGTATCTTTTATAATCCAATATATTTTTTGATTCTTCCTTTGATATAATGTGTCTTTTAACCTTAACCCTATCTAAATCAAGCAGAGCTATATTTCTATAAGAATCCGCAAGATGCTGGTCGGTCATAATTAAGACAGGTATCTGAAACTTTTCTGCTAAATTAAATGCCTTTATAGTTAGATAGAATGCTTCTTCTATGGTCCCAGGAGTAAATATTGCCCTGGCAAATTCGCCATGTCCTGCGTGAAGCAAAAACTCAAGGTCTGCCTGTTCGGTTCTTGTCGGAAAACCCGTAGCAGGCGCAGGCCTCTGCGCATCCACAACTACTATGGGAGTCTCAGTCATCCCTGCCAGACTCAATCCTTCTACCATAAGCGCGAACCCGCCCCCTGAAGTAGAGGCCATGGAACGGACTCCTGCAAAGGACGCTCCGATTATCATATTTATAGCTGCGAGCTCATCCTCTGCCTGTTCAACCACTATATTAAATTCATCTCCATAATGAGCCATAAAATTCATTATGCTTGTAGAAGGAGTCATTGGATAGGCAGAGTAGAATTTACAGCCTGCCTTTATAGCGCCAAGGGCTATTGCCTCATTTCCATTCATTAAAAGACTTTCCTTAAAATCATTTCCCTTGAGCCTGAACCTGTCGGACTTGAAGTTTTTTTCTGAAAACTGAAAACCATGCCTTGCTGCCTCTATATTCTTCTCAACTATATCTCTATCTTTATCTTTAAAGACCTCTTTCAGCACATCTTCAATATGGCAAAATTCTTTACCGGCCAAGCCCCCTAATACACCACAAGAAATAGAATTTATAAATATCTCGTTCCCACCAATATCCTTTGCCATTTTATATAAAGGCACATCAAAAAAAATACTATCATCTTCGGAAACATTAAATTTCTCTTTATCTAAAACTATTACCCCGCCAGAAGCAACATCCTTTCTATGGATACCGACGCTTGCCTTATCCAGCGCAATAGTTATGTCGGTTTTTTCACGTAGAGTGGCTACAGGTCTATCTGAAACCCGCAATTGAAAAAAATTATTGCCTCCCCGTATGCGGGACATGTAGTCCTGATTCGCAAAGATATTAAATCCTGCCTTTTTAAATATACGGCAGAGGGCTATACCTACAGTCTGCATTCCCTGTCCTGCTTCTCCTGCAATCTTTATTGTAAGTTCACTTCGCATATATTTGCATCACTTTTTTGTTATTGCAAGCGAAGCAATCTGCCCCAGTAATCGGTGAGTTAACAGGGGGTAATATTGCTTTGTCAGGCCAGCGGGTCCTGCCACCGCTGGCTATATAAGTGCATTGAGAATCCTTTAAAATTTGGAACAGAGTTCACTTCGTTCCATAAGCCCAGCGCTCATTGACCTTAAATGCGGATGGACAAAGTTTAGAAAGCACGCACTCGGCACATAAAGGCCTTCTTGCCTTGCAGATCTCTCTTCCATGATTGACCAGCATATAATTAAAATCAAGCCAATCTTTCTTAGGCACGAACCTCATAAGATCCTGCTCTATCTTATTAGGATTATCTTCTCTAGTTAATCCTAATCTCTGCGATAGCCTCCTTACATGTGTATCTACAGCTATGCCTTCTGCCTTCTTAAAACCGCTGGAGAGCACTATATTTGCAGTCTTTCGTGCAACCCCCGGTAAAGTTATCAACTCGCTCATAGTATCAGGTACCCTGGCATTAAACTTCTCGACAATCCTTCTTGAGGAAGCTATGATATTCTTTGCCTTATTCCTGTAAAAACCTGTGGAACGAATCTCCTGTTCCAAGATATCCTGCTTGGCCTTGGAAAAACCATACGCATCTTTGTACTTCTTAAAAAGATGCGGTGTAATCTTATTTACTCTTTCATCAGTGCACTGTGCAGCGAGTATCGTAGCTACCATGATCTCGAAAGGCGTCTTGTAATCTAACATTGTATGGCTACGAGGATAGGCATTGTGTAAGATTCTTATTATTTCTGATACTCTTTTTTGGTCAAGGATAGTCATTTTTTCAGTTTCTCTAATGTCAGCTTTTTAGCTCCACTGACCAACATCTCTTTTATGGCACGTTCTGAATCCCCCGGCTCTATGTTAACGCCTTTTATAGCATCTACCAGAATATTTACTCTAAATCCATCCTTCAAGGCATCGAGCGCACTATGCCTTACACAGTAATCAGTTGCCAGGCCGCCTATGTATAATTCCTTTATTCCGAAAATCTTCAATAAATTTATAAAAGGCGTATCGTTACTATCAGCGCCATCGAATACAGAATAACTTTCTTTATCAGGGTCCATGCCCTTTGATATCACAATAACCTCTTTTGGTAATCTTAACTTACTATGAAACTCCGCTCCTCTTGTATTCTGAATACAATGCGCCGGCCACCTGCCTCCAAATTTTTTAAAATGCCTGGTCTTTTTTGGATGCCAATCCCGGGATGCAAATATTGGTAATCCATTCTTAGAAAAAAATTCTATATATTTATTTAAAATTTTAATTATCGTGCCGCCTTCCGGCACTGCCAGCGCACCACCAAGACAAAAATCATTCTGCATATCTACTGCCACTAATGCCTTTTTTAATCTCATGATGTAACCTTTTCAACATACGGCTAACTTTGGTTTTTAGAAACCTGTTTTTACGTAAATCTAAACAATAAGGCGGAAGCAATGACAATCTATCTTTTGCATATTTCCTTATATTATCTATGCCAGGCATGGGCCTTACCAGCCCTCCATCCTTTATTACAAGCCCTAGAAGAGACTGGCTGTTCTTAGGCGGTTTTTCAGAAAAAAGATTCACTATATCCTCTGAGAATAGACCCTTCCTGGTATATCTTCGGAATACATTTTTTCTGCCTGGGATAGTACGCTTTTCCTGGCTCAACTTTGACTTAAAGATTATATCACCGCTTTTTGTTTCTGTCTGAACAAGTTTATATATTAAATCCAAGGAAGGCATATCCTTTGACGTAACCATTTCAGTGCCTACCCCGAAAAAATCTATAGGAGCTTTCTTTCTTACCAGCTCGGATATAGTGTACTCGTTCAGGCTTCCGCTTGCTATGATCTTAACCTTCTGAAGCCCGTTCTTGTCAAGAATTCTCCTCACCTTCTTGCTCAAAACTTCCAAATTCCCGCTATCGAGCCTCACTGCCTTTATATCCTTGTTTAACGCCGCCACCTTTTTTGCAGCCTTTAAAGTATTATATGTATCTATCAGTAAAATAGTATTATCAGGAAACACCTCATAATATTTACTAAATGCCTCTTCCTCTTTATCGAACGTCTCTACCCATGAATGAGCCATTGTCCCATACATAGGGATATTGAATGTCTTTCCTGCATAGACATTTGAAGTCCCAAGGCATCCTCCTACATAAGCTGCCCGGGCAGCCAATACCCCTGCCTCTGGCCCGTGCGCCCGTCGAGAGCCAAAATCAATTACACCCCTATCCCTTTTATCTGAACAGGCAGCCCTCACCACACGCGATGCCTTAGTGGCCACTAATGTCTGTATATGTATGACTGATAAAATATATGTTTCTAAAATCTGGGCCTCGATAATAGGAGCCTCCACCTGTATAATCGGCTCGTTTGCAAAAAAGATTTCTCCCTCGGGCATGGCCCACAAGTTACCAGTAAACCTGAATCCCTTAAGATAGTCAAAGAACGCAGGCCCCACTGATCTAAACGCAGGATGACGTCTTAAAAACTCTATCTCTTCGTCAGAAAACCTCAAATTGAGAATGTAATCAACCACTTGCTCTAAACCGCAGGTTATTAGGTAGGATCTGTTTTTGGGCTCCTTATAGCATAAGAGCTCAAATGTAGCCCTGACGTCTACCCTGTTCTGGAAATAGCCTGCTGCCATGGTTAACTCATATAGGTCTGTCTTCAGGCTGTTCATTTTATCTCAGTCTTAATTTCACAAAATAAGCATTGCAGAAAATGTGAAATTAGCCCTCTCAGAAAACTCCATCGGAGCTTACGTCTCCTTCTACAGCCTCTGTGCTAAATACCTGAATGCGCCAAGTGTGGCTTTAGAACCCTCTCCAGCCGCGATTATAATCTGCTTCTCAGGCACATCCGTAACATCGCCTGCGGCAAATATGCCTGGTATATTAGTACGGTTATAGCTATCGACCTTGATTTCACCCCAGTTATTTTTATCAATATCCCTGGTAAAATCAGAGTTTGGTATAAGGCCTATCTC
>CAYZNX010000099.1:0-5137 GCA_964479825.1 uncultured Planctomycetia bacterium
CATGAAAGAACTTTTAAATCGTTCAAAGGATAAAACTAATTATACAGGTTCCCTTATAGCCGGCCCTCCGGTTGGAATGTATGTGTGCCTGGATGAGGTAGAAAAGATTAATCAACCCGATACCCTTAATGTCTGGGATGTAGAACTAAGTTATAATTCAACTATGTTCTGTATATACGGAGGTTGTTTATATTGTATCTTAAAGACAGATGAAGGAACGCTTATCAGGGGTTGTCTTGGCCCTGAATTCCCGGGGAAAAGAATAGACAGGAAGACATTTATAGACCGCCAGAGAATTGCTGCACCTAGTGAGATACTTATTAAACGTCAGGAGTTTCCACTTACTATGGAAGAGGCAGAGGCTGCCTTGGATAATGCCTTTATTGCGTTAAGCGCCTATGATGAGTTAACTGATAGGCTTTCGGCTATCGCGCTTGAACCCGGCATAGAAAATGCGGTTTTGTTTATAGATAAACGAAACGGTTTTCTATATGCTGTTATCTCGGCTGATGGCAATATCCACCTTATTCCTATATATGGAGAGGGTAAAGATACAACAATGGAGAAATCCAAGTTTATCAAAAATATGCTTCCGCATATTGATATTAATAAATTAGGTATTCCTGAAGAGGAGAAACGAGAATATGCTTCTTTGATGATGGAATTGTTGGGGCTTGGTGAATTTAGAAAGAATTTTATGACTGTGTTTAATATTCCCGAGGAAACGGATATACAAACCCGTGGGTCTTTATTAGGGCTTATAGAGACAATTGAAGAGATGGGAATCGGGGAAGGCGAGAGCATAACCATACCGGATACAATTGATGACAGGATAAATCCAGAAACAGATGAGCCATATGATTATAGCACAGTTAGGATAGAATTTCAGGATGCGGTAAAACTTGGCATATTAGAACGAACAGGTAATAAGATTAGAAACAAAAAAACTGGAAGGCTTAGCGATGAATACAAGGTTGTTCGGGTTCTTACAGAGGAACAAATAGCCGGCCTGCCAAGAGAGATAAAGGAAAAATTAAATACAGGAAGGCTTAAAGAAGCGGATATTGGAGAAATAGATACTGCTATAAAAGAGGTAAAAGCCCGTATCCCTAGCCAGGATACAGTAAGCATTAACGGAATTTTAGGCGGTAAAAGAGGGAATTATCCCATTGAGGCAGTCAGGCATATTAAAGGAACAAGCCTGTTTGAGCTTAGTCTTTCAAATATGGCGTATCAGGCACTCCTACCTGTATTAAAAAATATAGCAAAGGAAAAAGAACTGCCGGATGAGCTTAAAGATTATGAACTTATCCTTGTTGAGGATGCGTCTTTGGATAAGCCGATAAAAAGGCTCGTTGCTATTGTCTTAAGGCAAAAAACAAGAACCAGCGACCAGATGCTCTGGACTTTTTCAGATGCGCCAGAAAGCCTTCTAAAATACCTTATGAGCCAGGCACAGGTTCCAAGCCAGAATCCATATGAGGGATATACTGTTGAAGAAATCCTTCAAGGCGCATTTCTTGGGCCCGGGGTTGTTTCCGCAGCAGGAAGTTCTGTATGGAATCTTACAGGCAGTTGGAGGGGGGCTGATGAGCTTATACGGCATGCCTTTGAAGACTGTAATCAGTGCCTTGCTTGCGAGGATGCCTGTCCTGATGGTGCTGTAATAGTAGTAGATTCTCAGGCGGGTAGGGCAGTGCTAGGGATTGACTCAAATTTTTGTAAGGATTGCGGAAATTGTTTAGCCGTATGCCCCTTTGTCAATATTGCCCTTAGGCGCGTATCTGAGGAAAGGACAAAATTTTTACAAGTTTCTATGGACTCCACCCCTGAGGGAAGGGCTCTCAGACTCACAGGAGACGATGCAATTAGAACAGGCGAACTCCTTGAAACAGATTTGGATACTCTGGCGGATATTATTGGAACAGAAAAAGAGGGTATGTCTTTTCCGACAAGGACAGAAAAGATACTGCAGTTAGCATATACAAAAGACGGTATTCGCTATCTTGCCACCTATTTGAAAGACGAAAAGGCGCTTATCATAAAGCCAATGCGCACCCTTATTGTCCTTGGTTTTGAGGGTAAAAACCGAGAATTGGCAGAATCCTTAAGGCATAATGGCTTTAATGTAGTGGTAGTTTTAGCCCAGAACCAGCAGCGGTTTAAAGCTCTAAAGGACGAGGCTGATAAATCCGGTTTTAAAGTATATGCCCTTTTACCTTCAGGAAAGACCGAGGAAAAGGGCATTGCAAGAAATGTCACCAATCGCCGCGAAATATTAACTGAACTTCCTGATGATATACGCCTTGCAAATCCTCTGACCGTTAATCCTTTAGAGCTCTTAGAGCCATTAGGAAACTCTACATTTGCAAAACTTATTGCAAGAATACAGAGCCGTAACGGGACTTCTTTGATTTTGGCTTCAAGGCCTGTTCCGACAAAGGATGAGGACTTAGATAGAGTCCTTGAGAAGTTAAGGCCTTCTTTTGATGAGCAAGATTTAACCCCAGCACCAGGCGGAGGCCTTTGCCCTGCCTGCGGCCAGACTTTGGGTGTGAAGCTTGCTATGGAGGCGCTTAAGAAATTTGCCAAGGTAGTGAGCATATCTACAGGATGCCTTGAGGTTTCCTCATCGGGCTGGCCTTACATAAGCTGGCTTGTAAAGACCATTCATGGGAATTTTACAGCAAGTTCTGCAATAGCGCTTGGTATATCAAGGGCAGTAACATGGTTTGCGAGGATGGGAAGGAGGTTATTCGGCGGTAAGCCGTTTGTTCCTTTTGTTTTTATGGGTGATAGTGGGTTAGTGATAGGCCTTAGTGTGGTAGCCACTGTTATAAGAAATGGAAATGTGGTTATGGTGGTAAATGACAACGGTAGAGCAGCCAATACCGGAGGCCAAATGTCCGACCTTGCCGCTATAGGTGATTCAGGACCCGGCTATGTAGGTATTTTAAAAGAACATGGTATTTTAATACCCTTTATTGCAAGGGCCCTTCCAAATGTCTATTATGCAATGGTAAATGAATCTGACCCTGAGGATTACAAACTGAAGATAGAGCGGGCTGCAAAATGGGTGGCATCCGGCAAGGGCTCAGCCATAGTCCATGTCTTTAACTCTGCCTGCCCTACCTGCTGGAAGGCAGAGTTCTCTGATACTATGGAGCAGTCAAAGCTTGCGCTCGGCATAGGACTGGGTGGTATGATGCCCTTTGAGCAGGTAAATGGCAGGATTCGCCTCGCCCGCTATCCCGGGCTATATGATGGAAAAATTGATATTAATAGTGAATATGTGGAAGGAACCCTATGGCAATTAGAGGGTTTGGTTGAAAAAGGTCTTATGACTAAAGAGGAGTTTGATAAAATAAAAGCATTTTTGATTGCTAAGAAACAGGCATTCTTTAATAGAGCGCTCCAGGAGATGAGTTTTGGTGAGCCAGGCGCTCCAGATGAACTTATGAGAGAATTAATAACACTAAGCCAGCAAGTTATAGAGAGTTTAGTCCTTCAGGTTGTGAATAATCTGCCAATATCCAATGATGCTGAACAGTTAGGTGCCGTAGATACACTTATTAAAGATTACGGAGTCTCGCCTGCTGACGCAGAAAAAATAATAGCCTTTAGAGTTGAAGAAGGAGATTTTAAAACTCAAGAGCAGTTTATTTCCAAAGTTGGCCAAGAGGCATTTGATGCTATCTCCAAAGTAGTTGACAGTAAACATACTTCTGATGAAATTTTAGGTATAGCCCATTCTCTCTTAAAAGCACGAACTCCTTCTTCTGTGCCAGTGTTAAATAGAACCAAGACCTCGCCATTTATAGCATTTGAGCACTTAGAGGGTATGGTTAGAGAAGGCCTTGTTAGTCAAGGCACATTTGATAGAATAAAAGAATTTCTTGCTGTTGATAGTGAAGGTAAGCCCCAATATAGAAGACCGCCCCTTGCTGCCATGCTTCTTAAGCAGGGAAGGTGGAAAGCGCTTCTAAAAGACAGAAAAAAAGTGGAGGAGATTCAGCAGGAGATAAATCAAACCATAGAAGCCCTTCTTAAGCAGGCGGAAATGGATGCAGAGTATTTTGCTAACAATCCAAATTCAGAACTTTTCCCTGATGTGCCTGTTAAAAAAACGGATGAATACAAATTTAAGAACCCGGGCGAAGGCCATAAGTTTCTTGTTGGTAAAAGGGAAAAGCCAACATATGGTGTGGTAAAGGATTCGCGTATTAATGAGCAGAATAAGGCGCGAAAGGCGCGCCTGGCTAAAGAGCCCATAGAGATAAGAATACATAATCGCGGCGGATGGGGTGGTGTTACAGCAGCCAATGTCTTTGCGCAATTATGCGGAGAGGCCCTTGAGCTTTTTGCACAGGCAATTCCTCTTTTTGGCGGTGAGCGCGCAATGGCTCCTGTAATAGCATCTCTTCGCATAAGCGGAAAAAGGATAAAGAACAGGACTTCTGTTAAGGAACCTGATATAGTCTGCGTCTTTAACGAGAGCCTGCTTAAGGTAGTTCCGGTAACAGAAGGCCTTGAGGTTGGAGAGGAACCCCTGAGTAAGGAAGAAGAGGAGTTTGTATATAAAGATATTATCTCAAGTTTCAGGCCAGGGGGTATATTACTTGTAAATTCCAAGAAGGCACCTGCTGAGATTAGAAAGTTCTTTGAGGACAAGGGTGTTAATACAAGGGGCATGCGGATTTTTACCGTTGATGCAACAGAGATCGTAGGAAAGGGTAATCCCATAAATATCGCAATGCTTGCTGCAATAGTAAAGGTATCGCAGATTACACGGCTTGACCTGGACACTGAAGTGTCAATAGATTATATTACCTTGATTGCAGAAGAATTATTTGGAGAGCAGGCTGCTAAGGCGAACAATACAGCTATGAAAGAGATTATAAAAGAAGGTGTTATAAAAACAGAGGGTGAATCTCTTGAGGCTTTGCGCCAAGAATATCATTCAGCCCCTTCAAAAGAAAAGATAGAGCCTGTTATAGAAAAGAAACCCAAAAGAAAGGTAGCGACTGTAACGCGTGTTTGGAGCTCAAACTTGGCTGCAGCAATAGCCTCTATCGCATCAAGGGTGGGTTATTGCCCGTATTATCCTATTTATCCCTCAACACCTGCTTCAGAAGAA
>CAYZNX010000100.1:0-5084 GCA_964479825.1 uncultured Planctomycetia bacterium
GTTTAGTCTGAAAGGTCAGGTCTTTTATCTCTTGAAAGAGCCTTGTCTGGTCTATTAAGTTAAGTTTAGTGAGATAATCTATGAAGTTATTGAGATTGGGGTATTTTGATATATCCTCCATTAGAAGATGTCTTAGACTTAAGTCCTTAAGATAGCTGTAGAAAGAGAATGGGGATATCTTTTGATCCTTAAAGAGGGAGAGTTTAGTTTGAAGGGATTCCAGGGTAGAAGAGGATTTGTCAGCCCTTAGGGCTACTTGTAGGTTCAGGATCAGGTTCTGGGAGTCAGTCTGGACCTTTTGCTGGTCTATTGTTCTTTCAAGAGAGAGGGTCTCTTTAAGAAGGGAGATATTTTTGAAGTTATCCCTGATATCGGTAGCCCCAGGCTTTAGCCTGCGAGATGGGTTGTCCCGCAAGCTTGCGGCTCCAGATGAATATAGATACTCTAAATAGTCTTTTATTTCTATCTCTCCAGCTTCGTATTGGGATTCTTTTTGGTCTAGTTCCTGTAGGGCTTTTGAGTATATCTTGGGTTTTAGTTCTTCCAAGAGCTCTTTAGTCTGATTGATAAAGGTCTGGGAAGAGGCCGAGAATTTCATGATGCTATTAAACTGGATTATGTTTTCAAAGTATATCTCTCTATCCTCTATCCCCCAGATGGGTAATTCAGGGTATTTTGTGATTGATAGATACTCCTCTCCTGTTAGTTCGCCTGAATCTATAAAGAGCCGAGCTACCTTTTCCCTTACCTTGTAGTCTGGGAAGCTTGAGACAGATGAAGTATCTATTATTCCATCTGCGCCTTCTGAACATACAAGGCCCAGGTTATAGTCTTTTATTAAGAGCTCTAATATCTTTGCTAAGTTAAGCTGTGCCTCTGGGAGGGTGTGCAGGTCCTGGATGAGGACAATTAAAGAGCTGGAGGCTGGAGGCTGGAGGCTGGAAGAAGAATCCTCCTTTGAGCCTTGAGCCTTGAGCCTTGAGCTATCATAGACTTCTATGATACGTCCTATTTTCTCCGGTATATATATGCTAGATAGGTCTTTTAAAGAAGATAGTTTAATGGCATGACTCAAATCTTTCTTATATGGGGTTGTATTAACAGCCTTTTTCCCTGAAAGGACATCTCTTTTTTCCTGTAATAGTTTTTCTCTCTCCTCTTGAATAGCTTTATAATTAGGACGTTTATTTCTGAATAGACTCCTTCCAGAAGGTGCAGCATAAGAGATGTCCATAAGAAGAAAGGCCTGTGCCGTAATCAGCGCAACCACCTTTAGAAATATTCTCTTTTTACCTCTTTGCCAATCTAACATACTTTACACCTTACACATTACACTTTACACAAACACTGGGTTTAACTTAGAAAACAATCCCGGGCATGTCTCTTTAAAATGACATAGGTTTTGTCCTCTGCCATGGGAGAGAGAGGCCCTATTCAGTTAAGAGGCAATGCCCGAGACATAATAAAAAAGCCAGGTCTCAGTTTACCTGGCTTGTTTTCTTATACTTAGAGACCCATGGCTGAATTTCTCTAATTTTATGTGATTTTAATCAACTAATATATCTTATAAAACTTTTATAATGTCTATAATAATTATATACTATAACCCTTCTAAAGTCAAGAAAATTTTGCACAAGCAAAATTTTCTTGATCCTGAGGAGTCCTTGACATCAAAGATGTCAAGGACGACAAAGGATCTGTTTAATTTCCTTGCAGATTAAGAAAATAACTTCACATTTTGTGCAATGCTTAAAGTGTGAAGTTATTTTGGGAGGGTTATGCTATTTTGGGATTGGTAGCGACCTTTGCGGTCAGCATAAGTAACTTCACACAGCTCAATTGATTCAAAGAAGACTACTTGCGCAATGCCTTCATTTGCGTAAAGTCTTACTGCCGATGGGGATGTGTTACTTATTTCTATGGTGAGATATCCTTCCCAGCATGGCTCTAATGGAGTTACGTTTACAACAACACCTATTCTAGCATATGTACTCTTACCAGTGCAGAGCGCCAAGACATTTCGAGGTATTTTAAAGTATTCGAGTGAGCGGGCGAGAATAAAGGAATTGGGCGGGATAGCACAAACCTCACCTTGAAAGTCCTCAAATAAATCAGGATTTATGTTTTTGGGATCAATAATATCTTCTGTGCCAGAAGCCTTGAATATCTTAAACTCATCCGCAATCCTTATGTCGTATCCAAAACTGGATAGGCCAAAAGAGATATTGCCGTCTTTTACCTGGCCAGGCTCGAATGGCCTTATCATGTCATGCTCTAAAGCCATTCTTTTAATCCAGGAATCAGGTTTTATTGACATTACTTTATCGTTTACCGTGAACCGTGTACCGTTTACCGTCTCACGCGGTACACGGTAAGCGGTTAAAGGTACACGAACCTCTTCTCTATTAATCCTAACATTTAGAGTATCCACAAGATCGGCATACCATACATCCTTCTTCATGTCTTAAAGCAGCGCCGCAGTCAGGACAGACGCCGACGACATTTCCGAGCTTATCTTCTATCATTGTGTGCGGAGAATGTTTTTCTAATTCCTCTTCTTTATGGTGCATCCTGCCGTTGCCCAGTCTCAATTCCAGCACCCTTGCGATCGCATCAGCGCATGAAAAAATCCTGCCGCCTTTTCCCACGACGGAGACGGGCAGCGTATGCCTCTCAACTGGTCGATGATCTTTTTATTCTCCACGCCAGAACGGAGCGCCAAAGACACGAGCCTCCCTGTCGCCTCAAGCTGGCTCGCAGCGCAACCTCCAGCCTTTCCCATCTGGATGAATACCTCAAACGGCATACCCCTGTCGTCCACATTTATCGTAATATAAAGGTTGCCGCAACCAGTGGTGACCTTTGTCGTAGTTCCGGTAGTAACCGTAGGCCTGGGACGCGGGGCAACTGCTTTTTTATCCTTAATTTCAGAGACTGTATTTGTCTCGTCAGAAGACCTTTTTGAATTGGAATTAATATTTAACACCTGTTCCTCCCTGCTCTTATCCCTATAAATCGTTACGCCCTTGCAGCCCAATTTATAAGCAAGCATGTATACCTCTCTCACGTCATCCTTTGTAGCGTCATTGTGAAAATTCACTGTCTTCGATACTGCGTTGTGGGTATATTTCTGAAATGCCGCCTGCATCCTTATGTGCCAGAGCGGCGCGATATCGTGCGAGGTCACAAAAATCTTCTTGTATTTCTCAGGCACTCCCTCTATATCCTTCACCGACCCCTTATCTGCAATCGACTCCATCAGTTCTCTCGAATAAAATCCTTCGCGTTTCGCAACCTCTTCAAACAACGGATTCACTTCGATGAGTTTGTCGTTGTCCATCACGTTTCTGTAATAGGAAATAGCGAACAATGGCTCTATGCCGCTAGAGGCATTGGATATAATTGAAATCGTACCTGTGGGCGCTACCGTAGTAAGCGTGGCATTTCTAATTTTTTCCGGGTCTTTTTCAGGAAAGATGCTATCGTTAAAAGAAGGAAATGCGCCTTTGGCTCGTGCCAGTTCTTTAGACTTTTTCTTTGCCTCCTCATCTATAAAACTCATAATCTTTTCTGCTAACTCCACTGCCTCATCGCTATTATAAGGCATCTCCAGCTGGACCAGCATATCTGCCAGGCCCATCACGCCAAGGCCTATCTTCCGGTTCTTTTTTGTCATCTCCTCTATCTGTTCCAAAGGGAATTTGTTCATGTCAATTACATTATCGAGAAAATGGACGCCTGAATGCACCAGTGTCTTTAATTTTCCCCAGTCTATTTCTTTTTTCCCATTTCCAGTCACAATCTTAGAAAGATTTATCGAGCCTAAATTACAACTTTCGAAAGGTAACAGCACCTGCTCCCCGCATGGATTAGTCGATTCATACTGCCCGAGCTTAGGAGTAGGATTAAATTGATTCATCCTGTCGATAAAAATAATCCCCGGTTCGCCGTTCTTCCAAGACAACTCAACAATCAAGTCAAAAACCTCTTTGGCATTGAGCCGGCTGGTTACCTTTTTCGTATGAGGATCTATCAAATCATATTCCTCATCCTCTATTACCTTCTTCATGAAATCCTCTGTAACAGCGATTGAAATATTAAAATTTGTTATCTCCTTATCATTCTCTTTGCACTTTATAAATTCAAGGATATCGGGATGATCCACGCGCAATATGCCCATATTGGCCCCACGACGAGCGCCTCCTTGCTTTACAGCCTGAGTCGCAGCATTAAATACCTTCATGAATGAAACAGGCCCGCTCGAAACCCCGCCTGTGGAACGGACAACGCTGTTCTTAGGCCTCAACCTTGAAAAACTAAACCCTGTCCCCCCGCCGGATTTATGAATCATAGCGGTATTCTTTATTGCATCGAAGATGGATTCCATAGAATCTTCTACCGGGAGCACAAAGCAAGCAGACAATTGCGCAAGCTCCATTCCGGCATTCATGAGTGTAGGGCTATTTGGCATGAATTCAAAATTTGTCATGATATCATAAAACTTGTCTTCTATTTTCTTTATCTCTACATCAGTAGTTCCATACAATCTATCTGCCTCAGCTATGTGTTTTGAAACTCGTCTGAACATTTCTTCAGGTGTTTCTACAACCTCACCCTGTCTATCCTTTTTGAGATATCTTCTCTCAAGGACCTTTAAACAATTTTCAGATATGCTCAATCTTTTCACGCCGTCTGTACCTACCTGCATCTTCACCCCCCTTTAAAACCTCTTAAATTAAGCTCGCTTCGCTCGCTGATTACACAGATTATTCCTCATAGAATATACAATTTAGATTACACAGATAATTCTTTAATCTGTGTAATCTGCTTTTTCCGCCGAAGGCGGACCTGCCTCTGGCAGGAAAATCTGTGTAATCATATCATTGAAATGCCATATAAGAACTTATGCTGAACTTCAGCGTAGGTTCCGCGTACAATTTCTGCGATAAATAAGTATATCACTTGAAAACCTCATGTCAAGCTAAAAATACCATATATTGCTATTTTTTGAATTAATATAACTATATATTGTGGCTCGAGGAGTTCACCAGAGATTCTTCCCCTTCGCTTCGTTCAGGGTCAGA
>CAYZNX010000101.1:0-4580 GCA_964479825.1 uncultured Planctomycetia bacterium
AATCCACAGGGATTGCCAGTCTAAAAATATAATGATAAGGGACGGGGTGCCGTATTTTATTGATTTTCAAGGCATGAGATACGGCCTTCCTGAATATGACCTCGCCTCACTTCTTGAGGACCCATACGTAAATCTACCAGAAGAGATGAAGCAGAAGCTGTTAAATTATTACCCCGCTCCGATAGATCGGAGCGGGGTCTACAACTACTGTGCTATACAGAGGCTTATGCAGGCATTGGGCGCCTATAGATTTCTAGGGATTAAAAAAGGAAAAAAGGAATTTCTGCAGTATGTGCCGAATGCGCTAAGAAGGTTGAAATTATTTTTGGAAAGGCAGGATGAGCTGAATGGACTTAGGGAATTAGTTTCATCAATAATGCCTTCTGTGCATGCAGGCGATTCTCAGCCTGTTCAAAGACAATAGATTGCGGGCCGTAGAGGACATCACTGGTTATCTCTTCTCCAGGATGCGCAGGCAGGCAGTGCATTATGAGGCAATCTTTCCTTGCTAGTTTTAATAGATTTTTATTTATCTGGTACTGTCTGAATTGATTTAGCCTGTCCTCCCTTTCTCTTTCCTGTCCCATGCTTACCCATACATCCGTATATAGGATATCAGCATCCTTCGCCGCCTTGTTTATGTCTGTAGTTATCTCTACTGGTCCGGTTATAGAAGGATGTGGCTGGAAATTTTTAGGTGTTGCAATCCTTAGTTTAATACCTGTTAGCCCAACGGCCAATATCCATGAATGTGCGATATTATTCGAGCCGTCCCCAATATATGCAAGTGTTATATCCTCTGTATGTCCCTTCTTTTCAATAATAGTAAATATATCAGAGAGTATCTGACAGGGGTGGAGCAGGTCTGAAAGGCCATTTATAACAGGTATAGAGGAGTTTTTACTAAAGTCCAGGAGGTGTTGATGTTCGAATGTGCGTATTACTATAGCATCTAGATAGCTGCTTAGCACCCTTGCGGTGTCGCCTATACTTTCACCCCTTCCTATCTGGATCTCTTTTTCAGTCAAGAATATGGTATTCCCTCCGAGTTGGTACATCCCAGCCTCAAAGGATACACGTGTTCTGGTGGAGGGTTTATTGAAAAGCAGGCCAAGTATCTTACCACTAAGAGAATCCTTGAATTTTCTTGGGTTGGCCTTTATCCTTTTGGCAAGGTATAGGATATCCTTTAATTCCTTTTTATTAAGATCGGTTATAGATAGAAAATGTCTAACTGAGCGCATTACGCAATATCCGTAGCCCTATCTTTAATTGTCCTTTAGTCACTGTCATAGCAGGCATTATTCTTAATACATTCTCATGTGTGCAGTTTATTAGGAGGCCGTTATCCATGCATCTTTTTACAATCTCAGTGCCGGGTTTATTGAGTTCGATGCCACACATGAGGCCCATGCCGCGTACCTCTTTTACAAGATCTTGAGGTAATCTTGTTAATTGTTTTTTTAGATATAGCCCTAGTTTTTTTGTGCGCTCTAATAGCTTATATTTCACTATAGTCTCAATTACAGCTATACCAGCGCTACAGGCAAGCGGATTCCCTCCAAAGGTAGATGCATGTGTGCCGGGTGTAAGTACACCGCCAAGATGTTCCTTTACAATCATTGCGCCTATGGCCAATCCGCCGCCAAGCGCCTTTGCCAGTGTTATTATGTCTGGTTCTATGCTGAAATGTTTATAACAGAATAATTCTCCAGTGCGGCCCATGGCAGTCTGTACCTCATCAAATATAAGCAGTAACTTTTGTTCATTGCATAGGATTCTTAACTGCTGAAAGTAACTTGCCGGTAGTGTCTGTATCCCGCCTTCACCCTGTATTGGTTCTATTAATATAGCAACAGTCTGCGGCGTTATAGTTTTTCTTAGTGCAGTTATATCTCCAAAGGGCACATACTTAAATCCAGGGACAAGCGGATCGAATCCTTCATGATATTTCTTTTGACCGGTTGCAGTTACTGCCGCGAGTGTCCTTCCGTGGAATGAGTTGTGGCAGGTTATTATTTCAAATCTTCCATTTGGATTGCCATATCTCCTTGCCAATTTAATCGCGGCCTCATTTGCCTCAGCCCCGCTATTGCAGAAGAAGCATTTGCCAGGGAAGGAGTTTTCTATCAGTAATTGTGCCAATCTTGCCTGCAGCTCATTATAATAATTATTAGGCACATGTATTAATCTTTTTACCTGTTTTCTTACTGCACCTACAACTTTAGGATGACAATGTCCTAATCCATTTACACCCCAGCCTGGGAATAGGTCCAGGTATTTTTTGCCATTACTATCCCACACCCAGGAACCCTTGCCTTTTACTATAACTACCGGGTTTTTGGTATAGCAGGAGATAACGTATTTATTATATAGGTCTATTGTGTTATTCATTTTATAATCTCAGTACCAATTCCCTTATCAGTAAATATTTCCAGGAGAAGTGAATGCGGTATCCTTCCATCAACCATATGTGTTTTCTTAACCCCGCTCTTTAGCGCCTTAAGGGCAGAGTTTACCTTTGGTATCATCCCGCCGTTTATTACATCCTGTGAAATAAATTTTTCTACATCATGTGATTTTAGGGTTGAAATAAGTGAGGCCTTGTCATCAATATTTCTCATTATTCCTTCCACATCTGTCAGGTATACAAGTTTTTCAGCCTTTAGGGCACTTGCTATCTCTCCTGCCGCTATGTCGGCATTTACATTATATGTATCGCCATTTTCATCAAAACCAAGCGGGGCAATTACAGGGATCTTTTCTTCAATTATAATCTTCATTAACGGCTGTGTAATAACCTCTACTATATCCCCTACAAAGCCAAGCTCGGTCTTGTGTTTTTTTGTCTTCAGGATTCCGCTTTTTCCTGATGTGCCCTGTGCCTTTCCGCCAAGCGCATTAATGAGACTAACTATCTTTTTATTCACGACATTCACAAGCACGTGTTCAACTATCTTTAATGTCTCCTTATCCGTTACCCTTAGGCCATTAACAAACCTTGGCTGTGTCCCTTGTTTTTTTAAGGCATCGTTTATGGCATGGCCCCCGCCATGGATAAGTACCGGGTTAATCCCAATACATTCCATAAACACCAGGTCCTGTAATACTGTCTCGGAAAATTCTTCCTTTCCGATAACACTCCCGCCGTATTTAATAACAAATACCTTTCCCCGGAACTGCTGAATATACGGCAGTGCCTCAATTAGCACGTTTGCCTTTTGTATGTAACGTTTCATATCAGTCCATATTTATCTTTACATATCGCGGGCTAAGGTCTGTTGTCCAGACTGTAGCCTTGTGGTTACCCATGTTTAGATTTATCTTTATGCTAATATTTCTTTGTTTCAGGTTGTTTCCTGCCTGGATATTAATATTTTCTGGATTTATCACAACAGGGGAACTGCCGATTGCGGCCATAATCCTTCCTATATTTAATGTCTCACTAAAGAAACTGCATTTCAGGAGATTATAGTTTGCAATACTGAAACCCACCGCACGTGCATCATCAAAACTCGGAGCTCCGCTAACCTCCAATTCGACTAGCTTAGTAGCACCTTCTCCATCGTTAACGATCATCCTTGCAAGCTCCTTTGTTATCTCTTTAAATGCATTCTGTATCAGGCTTAACTCATCAGGAGGATTTTTTGCCATGCCATTGGCCATAGCAAGCACCATGTCGTTTGTACTCATACAGCCGTCTATACTAATACAGTTAAAAGATTCCTCCACACTGTCTCTTAAAATCTCCGCTAGTAGCGGCTGTGCTATCTTTAGATCTGTGGCAATAAAGCACAGCATAGTGGCCATGTGGGGAAATATCATCCCTGCGCCCTTTGCTATTGCAGTAATAGTCCCAGATCCTATGCTCTTAGAGATAAATTTTGGGTGTGTATCTGTAGTCATTATCCCTCTTGCGGCATCTATAAATGAGTTTGAATCTATCTTTTTCCCTAACCTTTCTATACCGTCAATAACACGTTTTATTGGTAAAGTCTTGCCGATCGGGCCAGTTGATGCAACTGCAACCTTGCACACATCTATACCCAAGGCCCCTGCAGTTGCCCTTGCCATCTCTAGACTATCGCGTTCTCCTGTTGTCCCTGTAAGCGCATTTGCATTACCGCTATTTACTGCGATGGCCTGCAGGACGCCGGTGGATACTACCTTTTTAGTGAGCTTAACAGATTCTGCCTGGATCTGGTTTGTAGTAAACATTCCTGCGCATACTGCTGGAACCTCTGAGTAGATAATGGAGAGATCCTTAGCGCGTTTCTTTATCCCACAGTGGATCCCGCCGGCCTTAAAGCCAGTGGGGGAGGGGAGGGTGTCTCTTGCTTTCATTGAAGGGCTGTCTCCTCTGGCAGGCCGAACATAATATTCATATTCTGTACTGCCTGGCCAGCGGCACCTTTGAGGAGATTGTCAATTGCAGTAATAACTACTAAATTTTTACCAAGCGTCTTTATTCCTATATGACACGAATTTGTGTATGTAGTATTTTTTATTTCTGGGAAAATCTCTTCATTTAACACATCTACAAAAGTGGCCTTTTTATAATATTCTTTATAGATACTAAT
>CAYZNX010000101.1:4604-5063 GCA_964479825.1 uncultured Planctomycetia bacterium
GTCTAAAGGGCTGAGCTCAGGGACAAAGCATATATTGATCTTTTTATTAGAGATAAAGGCCAATTCCTGTTCTATCTCTGGCTGATGTTGATGGTTTAGAACTTTATAAGGGCGGATATTATTTGTGCATTCTGAAAAGATAAGTCCAAGAGCGGCCTTTTTCCCAGCGCCGGATGTGCCTGTTTTTGAATCTATATATATTGTGCCTTGGGTCTCTTTAATAATAGGCGCTATCCCAAGGATAACAGATGTTGGAAAACAACCTGGGTTTGCTATTAATCTTGCCTTCTTGATACTGGATGAATAGATCTCAGGAAGACCATATACCGCCTCTTTTAATAAATCTGTTTCTGTATGCTTCTTGCCATACCACTTCTGGTAGAGCAGTGGATCCTTTAATCTAAAATCAGCGCTTAGGTCTATTACCTTAATCCCTTTTTCTAGGAATTTGGGGGCAAG
>CAYZNX010000102.1:0-5036 GCA_964479825.1 uncultured Planctomycetia bacterium
TTCTTTAACATTAACCCCTCATAGAGGGGTATAGGATGTCTCTTCCCATTCCCGCCGGTAGTGAGGAATTTTCTTGACAACATAGGGCAGCCTGTTTACTATTGTAAGGATAATAGTAAACAGGGATTGGCTTATTGATATTACTGGATAGTTTCGGCGTATCTATTACACCGAGGGGGGCAGGGTAATGTTTGTATTTTCAAATCTGTTAGCGGCAGCCGCGACCTTATTGAATGCAGTATTGACAATCCTTTACTGGCTTATATTGATAAGGGCCTTAGTAAGCTGGGTTAATCCAGACCCATATAACCCAGTAGTGCAGTTTTTATATAAGACTACCGAGCCGATTCTTTACCCTATAAGGAGAATTCTTCCTGTGCAGTTCGGCGCCGGCATAGATATATCTCCAATAATAGCCTTTCTAATACTCATTTTTTTAAGAAGTTTTTTAGTAAAGACCCTCTTGGATATAAGCTTAAGGTTGAGATAAAAGACCATTGAGCCGCACAAGGCCGTAACTTCACAAAATAAGCATTGCTTTATTTGTGAAGTTAAGAAGGCAGGGAGAACATGTGGACAAAAGAAGCGCTTAAAAAAGTCATAGAAGAGCGGCTGGGAGACTATCTATTAATCGTTGTGTCTAACAGGGAGCCATATGCCCATCTTCACAGGAAGTCAAAGATTGTGTGCCAGCGTTCTGCCGGAGGCGTGGTGACTGCCCTTGACCCTGTTATGAAAGCATGCAATGGTTTATGGATTGCGCACGGAAGCGGAGATGCGGACAAAAAAACAGTAGATGAGAGCAGTAAACTTCAGGTCCCGCCAGATGACCCAAAATATACCCTGCGCCGCGTATGGCTTACAAAAGAAGAAGAGGACGGTTATTATTATGGATTTTCCAACGAGGCATTATGGCCTCTTTCGCATATAGCTTATACCCGGCCAAAATTTGAAGAGATGGATTGGAAGGTGTATGAAAAAGTAAATAGGAAATTTGCAGATGCAGTCTTAGAAGAGGCTAATGGCAGGAAGGCCTTTGTGTGGATACAGGATTATCACATGGCACTTTTGCCTAAATTCCTAAAAGAGGCGGCTGGTAATAATATAATAACCGCGCATTTCTGGCACATACCATGGCCAAACCCAGAGGTATTCAGGATCTGCCCGAAAAAAACAGAGATACTGGAAGGCCTTTTAGCAAATGACCTTTTGGGTTTCCATTTAAGATATCACTGCGAGAATTTCCTTTCCACCGTAGAAAGGGAAATAGAGGCCAGGACCGACAGGGAGAGGTTTTCTATTATAAAAGGCGGCCATGAGACAATCATAAGGCCGTTTCCCATTGGCGTAGATTATGAGTATGTAGGCGAGCTTTCGGAATCCGATGAAGTGAAGGATTATATGCAAAACCTGAAGGAGGAATTTCTGCTCAATTATGAATTTATTATGCTTGGGTTAGACAGGATTGACTACACAAAGGGCATACCTGAGAGGCTGCGTGCAATAGACAGATTTGTAGAAAAATATCCTGAGTATAGAGGGCGATTCGTGTTCATACAGATGGGCAGGATATCGAGATTGCATATACCCGCGTATAAAAATCTAAATGACGAGATAAATGCGCTTGTTGCGGATATAAACTGGAAGCATCAGAATGAAGGGTGGGCGCCTATCCTTTTTGTAAGGAGGAACCTGAGCTATCCTGAGGTAATAGCATTCTGTAAGCTCGCTAATATTTGCATCGTGAGCCCTCTTCACGACGGCATGAACCTTGTGGCAAAGGAGTATGTAGCTACGCGTTCAGACGGGACAGGCGTCCTCGCTCTCAGCCAGTTTACAGGCTCTTCGCGCGAATTAGAAGGCGCGGTTATGATAAATCCTTACGATACAGAGGATTTTGCAGACAAGATAAAGGAGGCTGTTACGATGGATACCAGCGAGGTCAGACGCCGCATGTTGAAGATGCGGGAGCAGGTTGCCAATAATAATATCTATAGGTGGGCAGGAAAGATCTTGTCGGAACTTTTAAAATTTGAGTTTAAAGAATGACATGAGATATCTCTTCAATGATTGGGGCAGAGTCTCTTTTAAAATCAGGAATTCGCCTCATGTTTTCTTATTTTTTGATTATGACGGCACCCTCACGCCTATTGTCTCAAGGCCGGATGAGGCAGTATTTCCTCCTGCAGTAAAAAAACTAATCAGAAGATTAAATAAAGACCCTAAATTTACAGTGGTTATAATAAGCGGCCGTTCCTTGAAGAATATAAAAAGAATAGTCGGCCTTGAGGGTATTATTTATGCTGGCAATCATGGCCTTGAGCTGGAAGGCAAAGGAATAAAATCTTTTAAACTACCAAGCATAGACGCAATAAAGGGGGTCATTAAAAGATTAGCTGTGCATTTGCGCAGAGAACTAGAGGGTATCAAAGGCGCTTATATAGAAGATAAAGGCGTAACCTTGAGCGTGCATTATCGTCTGGCAGGGCCCAGAGACAAGGCATTGATAGATAAGAAATTTAAGGAGGCAGTTTGGCCTTATGTGAGCTCTGGTAAGGTGAGGATTAGTTCCGGCAAGAAGGTTTTAGAGGTAAGGCCTAACCTTGATTGGGACAAAGGAAAGGCTGTCAGCTGGCTTATCAGAAGAAGAGAAAATACGTTTATAGTGTACTTTGGAGACGACGTTACAGATTTGGATGCATTCCGTGTCATCAAAGGCAAGGGTATATCCATTTTTGTAGGCAGGCCAAAAAAGGGGATAAATGCAGACTATTTTGTAAAAGGCCCGAAGGATGTAAAGAGGTTTATTGCTCGGTTGTCCAATCTTAACGCCGCTAAGGCATAAGGTATTGCCCATGGTAAGAATTGCAAAAAGACCGAAAGAGAATAATAGAAACAAGACATTTAGATTTTATACAAGACTGCACCTTAGGGTCTTGACAGGCCTAAAGGCATTGACCATAGAAGAGCTTCTTGAGCTTATCAAAGAAGTGCCCGGCTCTTCAATTTATTACCACACCCACCATTTCCTGCAGCAGCACCAGTATCTTTCGCCAGAACCTCCGAATGATTTTGCGTATTGGATTACGGATGCCATTGGCGAAGAGGCCCTTGGCGAGAGGGTGGCCAGCATCGATACTATTAAATATCATACAATACGTTCTCTTAGAAATGAGATTATAAAGACCATCATGGATTATATAGAGAAGAACCCTAGTATTAAAAAGAGATTTGTCTCTCAAGACAAGGCATTTCATTTTATTAAGAGTATAAGTTTTATTTTACCCACGCCATATGTGGTCGCGAATCTAGAAGAGTTTCTTGAGATATTGAAGAAGATTACATTGGACTCAATATATTTTCACATGTTTGAAGCGCGGTTAAGGCTTGACAAAGAGACAAATGACTTTTCTTTATGGTTTGAGACATCTCTGCTGGAGGAGGAACTTGCTTCAAGAATAAAATCTCTTGATCCATACACGTATACCATGAAAGACTTGAGGAATAAGATTATAGGCATACTGGAAGAGAGGCTTCATAGAATAGAGAGAGAAAAAAATGATGATAGATAGATATGAAAGGGTGGCAGGTAAAAGCACTGTAGAAGAGTTGAAGATGCTTGCCGGCTACCTCAAAGGTAAGGTGATACAGCACATAAACTCTACTGCTATGGGCGGCGGCGTCGCTGAGATATTAGCGAGGATGGTTCCTCTCATGCAGGAGTTGGGCGTCAATGCGCAGTGGGATGTGATAAAAGGTGATAGAGATTTTTTTGAAGTGACAAAGAGCATACACAATGCCTTGCATGGGGGAAAAGCAGCTATTACAAAAAAGATGTGGGAGATATTCAATGATACGAGCCAGAAGAACATAAGGGAGATGAATCTTTATGGCGATATCATGTTCATACATGACCCGCAGCCAATAGCACTTATAAAGCGCAGGTCTATTATGGGGCGTACCAGGTGGATATGGCGCTGCCATGTGGATGTATCAGAGCCTGATGAGAGGGTCTGGAAATATTTAGAGGGTTTTATTAAAAGGTATGACGCAGCTATTTTTTCCAGTCCTCATTTTGCACGCAGGATGGGGCCAAGACAGGTATTGATATCTCCATCCATAGACCCTTTCAGCGACAAGAACAGGGAATTGTCGCAGGGAGAGATAGACAGTGTTTTGAATAAGTACAATATAGACCCTGAAAGGAAGCCTATAGTGTGTCAGATTTCAAGGTACGATGCATTAAAAGACCCTGTAGGAGTTATAAAGGCGTATAAGTTAGTAAAGAAATATGTCGATTGTCAGCTCCTATTAGTGGGCAGCCGCGCTGCAGATGACCCTGAGGGGGACAGGATATACAATGAGGTCAAGGAGATAGCAGCAGGGGATCCTGATATAATAGCATTGATGCTCGGAAACGCCCCTTTAGAGATAAATGCATTTCAGCGCGCTTCAAGTGTAATTGTGCAAAAGTCTATCAGGGAAGGTTTTGCGCTTACGGTTTCTGAGGCCTTGTGGAAGGCAAAGCCAGTTGTTGCTTCAGATGTGGGAGGTATCCCCTTGCAGATAAAACATAAATATAGTGGTTTACTTTGCCATAGCATAGAGGGCGCAGCATTTTTTATAAAACAGCTGTTGAATGCGCCTGAGTATGCCAGAAGACTTGGCGAAAATGGCCGCGAACATATAAGACAGAATTTTCTTCTGACCAGGCACCTGAAAGAGTATATGTTGTTATTTTTGTCTCTCTACAATAGAGGCGATGTCATAACGCTTTGAACGGTAACCGGTGAGTTATCGGGGGTAGTATTGCTTCGTCAGGCCAGCGGGTCCTGCCACCGCTGACACCCTGCTTGTCCTCGCTTTCGCTTGCGGTCAAGCAGGGAACCTGTCAGCGGTGTCACCCGCTGGCTATATGCCTCACGCATCTTAGAAGGCAAAACTTCAGCTGAGCGAACACACCTGAAGTTTTGCGCTCATTAGCTGTGTATTGTATTACCCCCTGTTAACTCACCGATTACTTTGAACGCAAATTT
>CAYZNX010000103.1:0-5012 GCA_964479825.1 uncultured Planctomycetia bacterium
GCCTCACGCGCAATAAAATTAGCTGGAAGTGAACGACCCAGCGAACGCCCAGTTTTGGCTTTGCCCCAGCAAAGCCAAAACGGAACTCGGGAGATACGGGAGCCCGACAGGGCGGTGCCATAGATTAAGTTCTTGTTATCATTGTTTCAAAATAGGTTCGCACAGCGTTTAATAGCTGCGACCAGAACCGCAGAGACGCTGAAATCCACAGAGACGCTGAAAAAAAGGAAAAACAATCTCTTCCTTTTTCTGCGGTTCTGATTACGCAGATCTCGGGTAAGTATAGATGTTAGCAGATGACGCAGATTGCAGAGCGTAGCATGGTCAAGGTTTAGCCTTGGACACTTAAGGATATGTTAGGGTCGGAAAGGATTTTATTTGAGAGGCGGAGGTTTATCCGGGTAGATGGCAGTTTCATTGTTTCATACACTGATATCTTTGCACAACAGCCAAAGAGTGATTTAAGCCAGACAAAGAATATAAGCCTCGGAGGAATATTGTTCACTGCGGACAGAAATATTTCAGTAGGCTCCCCCTTAAATGTAAAACTAAAACTGCCTACCACACCCGACTATATAAATGTGAGGGTAAAGGTAGTTGACTGTAAGGAGAGGGTGAAGGGTATTATGTATGATGTTAGAGCAAAATTTATAAATATAAGCGAAATTGACAGAGATTCTATACGGAAGATAGTAGAGTGTTATCTGAAGACTATGAAGGGGGCCAAAAAGGGTGGTTAAAGTGAAGAAGAATATTAATATAGCAGTTATTGGTTTTGGCACTATAGGTTCTTCGGTTGTTAAGCTGTTGCTGGAACGCCGCGAACTTTTTCGCAGGATGACAGGCATAGACCTTAATCTTGTCTACGTATGCGACAAGGATATCTCTCCAAGGCGTGGCGTCAGCGTGCCAAGACCCATGCTCACCAGAGACGTTGACAGGGTCATTTCTGACCCTCACATTGATGTTATCGTTGAATTGATAGGCGGGGTTCATCCAGCCAAAGAGATTGTGATTAGGGCCATGGCGTCAGGTAAGCACGTGGTAACAGCCAACAAATTGATGCTTGCGGTCGAAGGGGAAGCCATCTTTAAGAAAGCCGATGAGACTAACAAGGAGATTTTTTTTGAGGCGAGCGTTGCAGGAGGCATACCCATCATAAAGTCTATCCGTGAAGGGCTTATTGCAAATACATTTTCCAATATAATTGGCATCTTGAATGGCACATCTAATTATATATTATCCAAGATGTCACGCGAGGGCGATGATTTTAAAAGCGCGCTTAAGGAGGCACAGTTAAATGGCTATGCAGAAAAGGACCCGTCTCTTGATATAAAAGGCCTGGATTCTGCGCATAAACTTGTGATCCTTTCGCTTTTGGCCTTTGGTAAGAAGGTGACTATGGAAGATATTTACGTTGAAGGTATAGAGAATATATCTCCTGTTGATATTCAATACGCAGAGGAGTGGGGTTACGTAGTCAAACTGCTTGCTATAGCCAAACGAGACGGCAATGAGTTGAGTGCTCGGGTTAATCCTGCCCTTCTCCCCTCTAATAATTTACTAGCCTCTGTATCAGGTGTTTACAATGCCGTATTTATTGATGCCGATTTAGTAGGGGAGCAGGTTTTTTATGGCGAGGGTGCGGGAAAATTGCCGACTGCCAGTGCTGTTTTGAGCGACATAATGGATGTGTCATCTGCTATTATCTATAGCAGAAAAGCAACCAGACTGATAGTGCCGAAGAGATTAGAAATAAAAAAAATCAAAAAGATGGCACATATTACTACGCAGTATTATCTGCATTTTTCTACTATTGACAGGCCTGGTGTTCTGGCGCAGATTGCACATCTATTGGGAAGGCACAATATAAGCATTGCCAGGGTCGTACAGAAAGAAAGAAAGAGGGCTGATGTTGTTCCTATAGTAATGCTTACGCACGAGGCAAGAGAACAAGATATGCAGAACGCCTTAAAAAAGATAGATAGACTTAGTGTTGTAAAGAGGAAAACCGTGCTCATCAGGGTTGAAAGTTAGAGAATATGTGGAAAGGGTTGATAGATAAATATAGAGATTTTTTGCCCGTTACTGAGAAAACCACTGTAGTTACTCTAAACGAAGGAAATACGCCCCTTATCTATTCACCATTCCTATCAGGACTTATAGATACAAAAGGCAAGACAGAGGTATATTTAAAATATGAAGGCCTTAATCCTACAGGTTCTTTTAAGGACAGGGGTATGACCCTCGCTGTTTCAAAGGCAATTGAAGAAGGCCGCAATGCAGTTATTTGCGCCTCTACCGGCAATACCTCTGCATCAGCAGCCAGCTATTCAGCCAGGGCTAAGATAAAATGCATTGTGCTTGTTCCAGAAGGCGCCATAGCCCTCGGGAAGCTTGCCCAAGCGCTAATTCATGGAGCCAATGTCCTTGAGATCAGGGGAAATTTTGACACAGCGCTTAATCTTGTAAAAGAAATTACGCGTAAATTTCCTATCCAGCTGGTAAATTCAATAAATCCCTACAGAATAGAAGGCCAGAAGACAGGCGCATTTGAGATATGCGACCAGCTTGGTAGAATCGCGCCTGATTTTCATGCAATACCTGTTGGAAATGCCGGCAATATAACAGCTTACTGGAAAGGATATAAGGAGTACAAAGAAAAAGGCCTTATAAATAATCTTCCTAAGATGTTAGGATTTCAGGCAGAAGGCGCAGCCCCTATAGTCAGGGGCAAGGTCATAAAAAAGCCTGAGACAATTGCGAGTGCCATACGTATTGGAAATCCTGCAAGCTGGAAAAAAGCAGAAGCTGCCAGAGATGAATCAGGGGGGCTTATTGATATGGTTTCGGACAAGGAAATCCTTAATGCTTATAAGCTCCTTGCCTCTAAAGAAGGCGTATTTGTTGAACCTGCCTCCAGCGCATCAGTAGCAGGCATTTTAAAACTCAATTCGCAAGGATACTTTAAGAAAATAAAATTTGCAAAGATAGTCTGCATTCTTACAGGTCATGGCCTAAAGGATCCAAACCGAGCCATAAAATCCATCAAAAAACCAAAGTCCATCCCGGCAAATCTAAAATCCATCTTAAAAGAAATCAACCTCTAACTTCACAAAATAAGCTCACAAAATAAGCATTGCACAAAATGTGAAATTATTTTGAAAGAAAATCCTCCCTTTATGTGTCTAACTTCACAAAATAAGCATTGCACAAAATGTGAAGTTATTTTAAGAAAGGGAGGGGATGTGTATGGCAGATGTTATTGATTTGATAGAGAGCGGAAAGATAAAACGATATTTTAGGGTTAGAGGCAAGCCGTCTTACGAAGGGGCTATTACTCATGTTACCCAGCATAGCGTTGGAAAAGAACCTCTGTTTTTAGAAGAGCCGGATTATCTTTATATGTTGCATTTAATTAAAGATGTATCGAAGAGATTTAAACTTAATATATACAGTTTTGCTTTGATGTTAAATCACCTCCATCTATTGTTAAAACTTAACGCGGGCAATTTATCTGAAGCAATGCAGGGCTTATTTCAATCTTATGCAACTTATTTTAACAAAAAATATAATAGAAAGGGGCATGTTTTTTCAGGCGCATATAGGTCTGCCTTATGTTTTGATGAGGTTTATTTACTCGCGGCCTCACTATATATACATCTTAATCCTGTAAAGGCAGGCCTTGCAGATAGACCTGCAGATTACAGATGGTCTTCATGCGCATTATATTTAAACGAGATAGACATAGATACTTTTATCGATTATAAATTTATTCTTACGATATTAGGTGACAATATATCCAAAGCTATCATAAAATATGCGGGATTATTAAATCAGATAGATGTTACTGAAATTGAGTATGCATCTGAACAACCAAAGGCTTTAGATTTTATAACAGAGAAATTAAGAGGTGTATTAAAAGATTTTTATAAAGGGCCGGATAGAAAATGGGCTGCCGAACATGGCTTCTTGTGCAACAAAGATTTAGAAGAAGAGATAAAAAGATTAGGACAAAGCGAGAGATTGAGGAGCCCAAAAGAGTTAGAAGCGCGTAAATTTCTCGTAGAACAGTTAATGGCTAGAGGTTATCGTATATGCGATATTGCCAATAGATTGAACTTAAGTAGGCGTACTATTTACAATATACTTAACTTCACAAAATAAGCATTGCAGAAAATGTGAAGTTAAGTATGACCCAGAGGCATTATTATATGACCTTGAGGCTATTCACTTCTTAATTAATCAATCATATAATAATAAAACATATATGAATTTAGAGAAGATTAGAGTTATACTGCCTAATAGAATCAGAAGCCTTCGTAATTCAAGGGGCATGACGCAGGAACAATTAGCAGAGAAGGCAGATATCCACGCTACTTATGTAAGCAGGATAGAAAGCGGCAAGAAACTTCCTACCTTAATTATAATCTGTAAAATTGCAGATGTGCTTGGAGTAGAGCTTTATGAACTGTTGGTGGATGAGGCAAAGGCGAATTCATATGATTATAAAAAGATGAAATTGATTAATATAGTGAATGAAAGTAAGCCCGCGAGCATAGATATATATTCCACTCTGCTTAACGCATTACATAAAAAACACAAAGAACGCAGAAGATAGACCTTAACTTCACAAATCGTGCATTGCACGAAATGTGAAGTTAAGTTACAACATGTATGGGCAGGCGGGGATTTGCCAGTGTTATTGTTATTGTATGCATAGCCAGTGTAGTTACTGCAGTTTGGGCAATTATAGGAAAGGGGGTGCATGATAGAGATAAGATTGTTAAGATACTGGATTTTGAGCTCTCGCCTGATGAAGGCAAGATAGCCTTTAGCGCATTGACTCCAGTAGGCAATACTGATATCTGGGTAGTAGATATAGACGGAACTGACCTAAAAAAGCTCACCTTTAAGGACCGCTCGCCATCGAATCATATCGCAAGATTTTATAAAAAACACAAGTGGAGGAATTTTTTTGAGATAGACATGCATTCGCCTCAGTGGACAAA
>CAYZNX010000104.1:0-4896 GCA_964479825.1 uncultured Planctomycetia bacterium
ACGATAAATTTAATAGGGCCGTGCTTACCCTCTTCAACAATGGTAAAACTCTTCCCGCCCTCCCTCTCTTCCCCAGCATATATTATATTAACTGGAAAGACAGAAATATAAAAACTAAATAGTATAATTACCGTTACTCTTCTCATGCTAAAGTCTGATGCTAAACCGATACCTAGAATCCCATGGCTGCTGACGCAATAAAGCCGTCATTATTGCCTCGTTCTAATGCCTCGTTTTTGGTGTCATTCCACTGATACTCCATCTTAAATACCCAGCTTTCAATAGGCCTGTAATTAAACCCCAATGTAAATCTATCTTCTTCATTATAACCAATGGTTGCGTCAGAATCGTCATCAATCCTGGCCCATCCATACCTGGACACCAAGGTAAATGTGGGATTATCAAAATTTCTACCCAAAAAGCTGTTATTTAAAAACTCTGGCCAGAAATGATAATTAGCCTGGATGTAATACCCTTTAAAATAATTCGCTACATCGCTTCCCTCTGGTTCGTCCAAATCAAAATAGGCATATTCGCCGAGTAATTCCAATGGGCCCCACGTAGATAACCAATCAACAGCCCCTCCGGTTATATCGTCATCCAATGTGTTATATTTACCAACATAACCACTCAGTCCTATTTCATGGCCTAAGGACGGGCTTATAACTAATCTACCTACAAAGGCCTTGTTATTATTGTTATCTGTCTCTATACTGCCTCTGGCATTGCCAAGTCCTGTATCAGAAAAACTATCATTTAATCCATTTATCACATATGCCTCATAGCCAAGCATAAGGTCTTCATAATCTCCCAACGCAGGATTAAATTCTCCCCATAAACCTGCCCCTGATTCTGTCCATGTAGTAGGGATAATATCTCTTGCTGCAATGGGCCTGTCAGTTAAGTCTTGCAGGTCTGAATCATGATACAGATTATAGCGGCCGAAAGGGATTAAAAGAGCGCCTGCCCTAAGGTTTACACCATCATTTATCAGATAATCTATCCATGCCTGTTCTACCTTTGCCTCACCTGATCCGCTTGCATTAGGACCGCCATGTTCTATCTCGTATTCCGAGTAGAACCTGAGTCTATCCGCTAACTCTGCCCCTATATTTATAATCCAGCGGTGCTGGTCAAATGTAGAATGCGAATTCTCGAAATTCTCAAATTCTATATCCGCATATCCGCCCACGCTCACATTGCCGAATCCTGATGGATTTCTTATTAATAATCCGCCTTTTTTAAACGGCCCTTCATACCTGCCAACGTATTCAACGTCTAAAAGTCTTTCCTCTATCCTCTCCTCTATCTTAGCTACTTTTTGTTCCTGATCCTTGCTCAAGTCATCAATCCGGCCCTCAAGCTTCTGAATCCTATCCTCATAGTCATTTCTAAGCTGTTGCATCTCTTTCTTCAAATCTCCGATTTCGTCAGCATAACTAACATTACTAAGTAAAAAGGCCGCGAATGTGAAAACTAACATAACTAATTTGAACATATACCCTCCTTATTATTTGATTTTGAAATTCAATTTCAATTAAACGCCAAAAAAAAATTGAATTACTTACGAAAACAACCGCATAACACTATCACCTCCTTAAAGGATCCTCACATATATATGAGAGGCCAATTCCTTATCAATACCAAATTGACTGTTCCCAATCTGAAAAACATATGAAGGAAATTTCTGAATCAACTTGATATCTGTATTGGGCAATGCCCCTATAGCAATTATTTTCTGTATGGCGTTATGGTCCTGCGTCTGAAGATAAGCTACCCTTGCGCTCCTCTTAACATCCAGTTCTGATAACGGCATAATAAGTTTACCAGGCACTCTCTTTGCATCCTTACAGCAGCCCCCCTCTGGGATAGGCCTTCCATGAGGACAGGTCTTTGGGTGCCCCAAAAGCGTGCAAATGTTATCGTCAAGCCCTTTATGCAGAACATGTTCAAACTTACAGCTGGTCTCATGCACAAGCTTCTCTTTTATATCTAAAACATCCAGCAGCAGCCGTTCTGCCAAGCGATGCCGCCTGACGCAGTTCCTGGCCTCTTCTTTGCCCCTATTCGTCAGCGTAATCCTGTCGTCTTTAATTGAAATGCAAGCCGAGTCCACAAGGTCCATAATGGCATTGTCGTCTTTTAGTATGCCTGCATCGCATGCCTCTTTTCCCTGCTCTATCAATATTATCCAGAGATGTTCCAGTATCTCTTCCTGCCTGTCTGTCAATATCATAAGATTACTCCGAGTTTAGTTAACATAAGGTTCACGACATAAGCGACGCCAAAGGAAAAAAATAAAACAAACGCCGATATGCCGAGCCCAACCTTTAATCCGCGCTCCTTGACATTCATCAAAAACTGAGCAATGCAAGGTAAAAATAATGTCAATGCTACGCAGCTGACAACGAGCTGTACGCCGGTCAATAGCCCCTGTTTATTGAGGTCATAAAGCCCTGCCGCCCCATAGTCACGTCTAAAAAAGCCAAATAGAAATATCCTGCTGGCTTCGGCAGGCAATCCAATTAATTCAACCGGCCCTCTCAAGATATTTATAACCAAATCAAAAAATCTTGTAAGTTTCCCGAGCCAGATAAAAATACTTGCCAATAAAAACAAAGGGAGGATTTCTTTAAAATACCACTTCACCCTGACGTAAGTCTTTGTAATAATATTGGACAGCTTTGGCAATCTAAGGGGGGGTATCTCCATATAGAACGAAGGTCTTTCTCCTGGTAATATTCTAGAAGTCAGATAGCCCACTAATAAAAATATAAAACTGACTGTGCCCCACCAGATCAATGCAGCCTTTGGCCTTCCCGAAAGAAGGGCCAGGATAACTCCTAATTGGGCAGAACAAGGCACAGCCAGTGCCAAAAGCATTGTTGCAATTATGCGCTCTCTTTTTGTAGGTAATGTCCTTGTAACCATTGTTGCCATCGTATCACAGCCAAAACCCAGGACCATTGGTATGACAGCCCTTCCGCTCAGTCCGATCTTTTTAAAAGTCCTGTCTATGAGCATGGCAAGGCGCGGCAGGTATCCTGTATCCTCAATTATAGAAAAGACGATAAAAAAGAACGTCACTATCGGCAGTATCAATGCAATTGCATATCTAAGCCCAAGTGTAATTACACCATATTCACCTACAAAAAGGTCCTGCAGAATTGCCCATGGGATTAGTCTTGAAAATATATTCGTCACAAGGGGATTAAAATATTTCTCAAAAAGCGTCCCTTCTAAAAAATCAACCACTGTCCCTGCCCCGAATCCTCCAACAAATTTATATAACCCCCAATAAAGCACAAATAAAAGGAGCGGTATGCCTGTAATGGGGTTCATAGTGAAACGGCTGAGCCTTTCCCGGAAAGAAATTTTTTCTTTTTTCTCAGTAACTACTTTTTTTATTATTTCTTTAACTTCGTTCTGCCTCTCTATGGCAAGTTCGTAGGAAATAGGATTAACATAGTGAGATCTTGTTTCCCCTATTACTTCCTCTAACTTTTTAAATGTATCTATTTCTTCCTTCCCCTTTGCCATGCTCAAGACCTCGCTATCCCCCTGCAACAATAAAAGCGCAATGGAACGCCTTGAGACAGTATAATCTCCCTTCAAAAGTGCCTCTATCTTTTCAACTGCTATCTCTATTGAATATTCAACCGGGCCCTTATAGTCCTGTTTCATATAATCCTATCCTCTTTTTAATTTCATCAATGCCTTTTCCCTCTGTTGAAACTGCCTCAACCACTGCTATGCCTAACTCCTTCTCAAGAAGATTAGTATCTATAATAATACCCTCTTTTTTTGCTTCGTCCATGATATTAAGGACAAGTATGGTATGAAGGGAGGCCTCTATTAGCTGTAACGTAAGGGATAACATCCTCTCCAGATTCTTGGCGTCAACTACATGGATAACTATATCTGGCCTTTCATCAATCAATATCCTCCTTGCAACCCGCTCTTCCTCTGTGATAGGCAATAAAGAATACATACCAGGCGTATCTATAACTTCATAGACCCTGCCTTCTATATTTGCCTTTCCCCTTGATACCTCCACAGTCGTCCCGGGATAGTTTGAGACAGTTACATATCTCTTTGTAAACGCATTAAACAATACGCTTTTACCGACATTAGGGCTTCCCATGATGGCGATTTTTCTCATGTTGATTTCCTGCATTTCTTACATACGCCAAATATCTCCATCTTATGTCTCTGAGGCAAAAATCCGAATCTTTTGCACAGCTCATTCTGCAGTTTTTCTATCTCAGGGTCCACTGCCTCAAAAAATCTCCCGCATTCAACACAGACAAGATGGTCGTGATGCTGATGGCCGTATTTATGCTCATATCTTATCTTCTTATCGTCAAGGTCCGCCTCTCTGGCGATGCCTGCCTCGCATAGAAGCTTTAGGGTCCTGAAGACTGTTGCCTGTCCGATGTTCGGATCCTTCTTTTTAATAATATCATAGAGGTCTTCTACGCTCAGGTGCCTATCGGTCTTCAAGAATACAGCCAAGATCTCTTGCCTCTGCTCTGTCAGTTTAAATCCCTTCTTTCTAAGATGATCGATAAATAGAGACATCTCTTTACCAAGCATATAGCCCCCTTTGATTTTGAATTTCAAAATCAATTATAGCAGAATAAAAAATCCTGTCAAGAAAATTTTGCAGGGTATTAAAACTTCTCTGCGGTCTTTCTGGCAAGGGCCATGGCCTGTTTTATCTTATCTTTCTGTACCTCAGGGCCCAGGGCATCCATCGGCTGGGTATTTATAAATGTAATATCGGTTATGCCTACAAAACCAAAGACATTCCTTAAGTACGGCTCTTGAAGGTCGTAGGCATTAAAAGGGCTGCCTGGGCTATAATCACCTCCGCGGCTTGAGATTACAGCCATC
>CAYZNX010000105.1:0-4815 GCA_964479825.1 uncultured Planctomycetia bacterium
GTAGAAGCTGTGCTTGACCTTGCGTTGAGGCTTGATTATAAGAATGCAAGGGCACATGCACATGAAGTACTTTCTAACCAATCTTTTCCAGTAATGGATATGAATGGGCCAGCTGAAGAAGCGATAGTTGAAGGAGTCAATAGACTTGTTGCTAGCAAAGTTGAGCTTCCTTTTGTCAGCGATATCAAGGCCTTTGTGCGCAGAATGCTGAAGATAGCTTTCAAAAATCCAAAGATGCCTTTAGAAGACTTAGCTATGGAGGCTATGGGCTTGGATAAAGCTACAGTAACTAAATTAACCCATGCTGAATTTTCATTGACTCAAGAGTTTAGTAAGTTTTTAAAGAGGTTAACTGATGCAGGGATTCCCGCTTCGAAAGTGTACGAAATTTTTACTGAATTTGTAAAGAATCAAGAACTTTCAGACCAACAGTTGCTTGAAAATGCAGGATTGGATACTAATGCCTTGAACGAAACTGGTATTTCACTCACAGCAGAAATTAGACGTATTCATAGCATTCTAAAACTCTTTCTATTATCTATAGAAGATAATGTGTCTGAAGATGAGGATGTTGATTCTAAAGATCAAGAAGCAAATGTCCTTGCAGTAAGAATAATTTCGACTTTATTAAAATCTCCAGGCCTTGACGATGATGGATTGGCTAGAGAAGGCATAGGCGTTACACCATCTATAGTAGCCGCCTTAAAGCATGCAGAGATTAGGCCTGCTTTTGAGATTCATGGCGCTTGGGAAGTTTTGTATAATATGCTAAGTAATGTCTCGGAGCTTAAAGGTGTGAACATAGGGCAGTTAGCTTATGATATATTACAAATATTGATTGCAAATCCTGATATTACAACTGGTGACCTAATAAAGCAAGTTATTGCCTTGAGAGATGGGAAAGCAAAAGAAGAAGCTTTGGAACCAAAGGCATTGAAAGCATTGGAGAAAGTATTGGATGAAGGCAGAGAACCGCTTATTGATAAGCTGCGTCTTCAAGTCAATGAGATACATAAGAGACTTCTGAGCGCAGGGATGGAATTTCTGGCAGAACCAGAGATAAGTCGTGAGGAAATGCTTAGACAATTCATGGATAGGCTATTGTTTGTAAGCATAAGAAATCCTGAACTTTCTTCAGAGGCGTTGGTACGAGAGGCTGTAGGATTAGGTGATACGGCTATAAAGGCAATGAAAGATGCAGGCCTTAATCCTTCTCAATCACCCCAGGATGCATTAAAAGCTATGACTGAAGATTTTATAGCTAGAAAACTTGATTTTCCAAAGGTTAGCGGCGCAAACCAAAGAGATAGGGTGGAGGCCGTAGCGCGTCAGTTATTAGAAAGGGCATTTGAAGGGGCGATTGTTTCAAGAGATGATCTTAAAGGTATGGATATAAGCACTATAGATGTCCTTGCTGATAAAGGGGTTGTTGTGCGAGGAGAAGTGAGAGCGAAAAGAAGAGAACCATTGAATCGCTTAAATTCAGCCTTGGCTGTTGCACCTGCGAGCAAAGAGCTTCAGGAAAGGCTTCGTGACTTAGAAGAGATGATTGAGCGCGAGGAAGCTTTGCCTGGGGTTGGGGAGCAGGTTGTAACAGGCGCAAAGAGCGCTCTGAGTGGATTTAAGGCCACAGCATTGGAAGGCCGCAAAAAAGGCGATGAAACTATTCCAGAGGCATTAGTAAAAATAGAGAGTATATTGAATAAGCTCTTAGATGTGGCTAAGAATAAAGAGTGGAAGAGTCAACTTATTGCTCAAGCAATAAAACGTTATGAAGAAGAAAAGAAAGGCCTGTCAGACAGAAGAGGTAAAATAAAACAAGGAACTGAAGGTTATGCAGAACAATTAGCCAAGATAGATGCAAGGGTTAAGGAAATAGATAAGATATTAGCAAGCCTTGCAAAAAATAAGATAATGTTACTCGACGGCTCTAAAACGAGCGATGAAGCTATGATAGCCTTTGCAAGACTCGCTGCTCCAGGCATAGGTAAATGCGCTGAAATAGCCTTAAAGGTTGTGCTTGAGGCAAATGGGGTTAAAAAGTCGTATAAGGAAATAGCCAACATAGTGGCCATGGAGATATTGCAGCTAATGGCAGAGGCAGGGGAGAAAGATTTTATTCGTAAGTACACCGATAAGAATGGAGAAATCTTGGTAGCAGGCCTTCCAATGAGAAATGCCCTGAATAAGCTTGGCATAGAAGAGGCTGGCCATGGGAAAGCAGAATGGTTAGAGGCTACATTTGACGAGATACAGAGTATGTTCCAGAATAAAGATAATCCTGTGCGAGCTATGGTTGCGCATGTTATGCTGGAAGGCGAAGAAGATCTTCATGGCCATTATGTAGCAGTTACAGGCTTAGTATATGAGGCAGGAAAAGGGGATGAGGTTGTTGGCGTGAGACTTATCGAGGTTAATGGCAGGGAACTCTATATTAGCAAGAAAGAATTTGAGGATCGTTTTACCGGCCGTATCCTATTGCCACAACATCAAATGCCTGCCAAGGATGCTATGGCTGAGGAGGGGTCTAAGGAATTTGGTGGTTCAGCCAGTTCTTCGCCAGTATTTACATTTGAAAGTGATATGCGAGTTACAGATGTTACAGGAGCTATATACTCAAGGGCGCCTCCTGTGTGGTACGAGGCAGTTAGTAAAGCTGTCGGAGTAAGACCAAAACCCCAACTTCGTCGCGCATATGAAGAAGCAAAAGAAGCAATGCCCATCTCAGGACCAGGCCTCAAAAAACCTACGATAGCAGGTATAAAAGAATCGCTCCGCACTCGTCCGCGGCTTGTTCAGTGGCTCAGTTCAGTGGTGACCCTGGCTGCGATTTTGTGGATTGTTCCTCATATAGCAGTATTAGCCGCGCTTAATCCATTTATTTTGCCTATTGTTGTTGCATTCTTTGTTAATTTCCTTGTAAAACTCTTATTAGGCAAATCAGCCCAGGAGGCTCAACAGAGACAGTTCCAGGCGCTTTTAACAGGTAAAGAAATTGATAAAGTTGATAAAGGCGGCCAGGCAAAGGATGCCGCGCTTGGCGGCCTATCTGTTTTTAAAGAGTCGTTAGTGACCTGGGGATTGGGTTTTGGTATCTATGGTATTATTAAACTTACTATGCCTCAACTCAGTCCGGTAGTTGAGCTTGTTCCTGCACTCTTCCAACCTCGCCTTCTCATGTCGTTATCAAATATTATCGCTACCAGCATTGTCGGAATTATCTCTACTGTTAAATCAGCTATACAAAGGCATACTGTAAAAGGGTTAGCCATAAGTGCTGTAATGTTTCCAGTGAGAGCCTTCTTTAGTATCAAGAACACAATCGCACCAAGATGGCAGCGAGGCCTAGCAGCGCGGCGAGTGGCAAAACCAACAATAGGCATTACTGCACAATCCCATGATGAATTTCCTTCACCAGCGCCGACGTTGAGGGAGAGTATTTCTACTAGATTAGTTACTGTTAATTTTAGGCTTGGCATTACCATCAAGAGACTTGCGCCGATGTTTGCTACTGCTATTATTGTATCTGGTATTGCAGTCGCAGCCAGCTCCTTACTTGGCCTGGCATGGTTTCCAGCTCTTATTTATGGAGTAGCTGCTGGCCTTCAGACAGGTTTAATTATTGATAGAATAGTGACAAATATGGATAGGGATTCAGCTGAGAGATACAGAGGTCTTCCTGTAGCCATTAGAGTAAGTATCCAGGTTTCTGTTGCTGTTACAGTGGTTGGCCTGATGGGATTTTTGCCAAATTATATAGCGTCTGCATCTACTGGAGATATAACTGAACCTGTTGCAAGATGGTACATAGTTATGGGCACGCTTATCCTTTCGGCTATAACATATCTTGCAATAAGACTTGCGCAGCCAGATGTTGCTGGGACCCCTCTACACAAAAAACTTATGTTTATCTTATTAGGCGGCGGGCTCCTTGGTTCAGCAGTAGCTGCAGTTATTTTGGGCCAGTTTAGCATGGTATTTCTGTTTGTCAATTCTGCTATTTTAATGGGCCTTATAGGTTTATTCTACCAGGATGTTTTTACAATGACCCCTGAGGAGAGGGCGCAAGAGGCCTTGCAGTTTTCAGGGAGCGAGAAGGCCCGAGACAGATTGCGTGGGAGGATAAAGTTTTTTAAAGGCCGGCTGCCGCAGTTAATCAGGCACCATGTATTTAAAGGCAAAGGGTTTGACAAAAAAGTATTTGATAGAATTATGGCAGGAAATCTTCAATTGATGGAGAGATTTATAGCGGACTATATGAAAGGCCCACAAGAAGTATCTCGTTTACTTGCATCAGCGAGACTAAGAGGTGGACAGGTAGCCCTGATTCTCAGGGCAGCATCCCCTGAGGACAATCATGATATTGCAGCTCTTGTAATTAACGGATATTTGCTAAATTATTATTATGATGAAGCCACCAGAATAAAAAAGGAAACCCCTGAAAGGACTAAGGATTATGATGCCATGATTAAGGCTTATTGGACAGCTTTTGACGAACAGAAAAAAATACTAATGCGTTTGAAGAGACTATCAGCAAAGGCAGGAAAACAAGTTAGACCAGCACCTGCTGCTAAGCCAGATAGTGCCTTAGCCGCAGCTGTAGCAGGAGCGCAAGCGCCATCATCTCCTGCCGAGGCACCAGCTGCACAAACTCCAGCGATGATACATGGTCAAGGTGCTAGTAGAGAAGCTGCAGAATTAGCCAGACAAGCCATACAACCCGTAATGGTGGCATTTATAGATGCCAAAAGTAAGCTTCAAGAAATTTTAGAAACACATGGTGAAGTATTTGTGACTGTTCACATTGAAGGCTTT
>CAYZNX010000106.1:0-4795 GCA_964479825.1 uncultured Planctomycetia bacterium
TATCTACCACACGTTCCCAGAAAAGATACTTACGAATTATAGAGAGCCGGTGGAAAAATTCATGGAAGAATGCAAGGGTGATGGCCAGTATGCCTTAGAGAACGTAGTCAAGATTATTACCTTTGCCAAGAGGTAGGCGGTAAGAGATAGTGAACTACGTAGAGTTCACTATAAACTTGGAGATTTTAAGATGGGTAATGGTAGAACCCGTAAAAAAGATTCTGCAAGGCTGGTGTGGGACAGCAAACCCCGGCGTGCCCCTAATCCTAAGGACATAGAATTTCAGACTGCAGAGGTTGTTATTCCAAATCCCGCTCACAGGGAGCAGCTTCCATTATCGTTTAAAGATGGCCTCATAGGCGAATCCGAGATAGACAAACGGAAGATGAACCGCCTGATATGGGGCGATAACCTCCTCGCCATGCAGGTACTGCTTTCTCAGGGATATGAAGGAAAGATAAACCTTATCTACATTGACCCGCCGTTTGATTCAAAGGCTGATTATTCCCACAAGATGACCATCAATCCCTCTGGGAGAGGGGAGGGTGAAGGGATTGAATTCACCAAAGAACCCTCTGTCATAGAACGCCTTGCCTACAAGGACACCTGGGCAGGCGGGACTGATTCTTACCTTGACATGCTCTATCCGAGACTCCAGTTGATGAAACGATTGCTGGCAGAAGATGGAAGTATTTATGTGCATTTAGGTTCAAATATGTCCCATTATGTGAAAATTATGCTTGATGAGATTTTTGGTAAGGACTGTTTCAGAAATGATTTAATTTGGCTTTATGAAGGCAGAGAACTTTCACATACGGAGTATAATGCAAAACATGATAATGTTCTTTTTTATTCACGGACTCAAAAATGGATTTTTAATTGGGAGCATCCAAAGGTAAGGAAGCAATTAAAAGAGTCGTCAAGAAAAGCAATGTCACGGTACAAAGATAAAGATGGCAGATGGTTTATTTTAAGATACAAAGATGGCGGCGGGTTTGCTCCTTTAGAAGAAGAAAGTGAACGAACTTATAGACAATATGTTCCTGAAGGTATTCCTCCACGAGATTGGTTTTTTATTGATTATTCAAGAAAGTCAGAACGAACAGGTTATGATACTCAAAAGCCATTTAGCCTTTTAGAGAAATTAATTTGCGCTTCATCTAACGAAAACGACCTTGTTGCCGATTTCTTCTCCGGCTCAGGCACAACACTGGCCGTTGCGGAAAGACTTGGTCGCCGATGGATTGGTTCTGAGCTTGGAAAGGTTGGTATCCAGGTTACCCGTGCAAGGCTTGTGGAGCAAGAGGCAAGGCCATTTCTTATAGAAAATATTGGCAACTATCAGAGAGAGATGATTTATCTCACAGGAGGTAGAATCTATGAGATGCAACACTTAATCCTTAAACTTTATGGGGCAACTCCCCGTGATAAGATGAGCGGTTTAGGGATAAGAAAGGCCGATGATGTAGAAGAACTCGTTTATGTGGGCTATCCTGACAGACCTGTTACGGCAGGCAAGGCAGAGGAACTTGCTCTGCAGGCTCAGAAATTGGACGGAAGGGGCTACAAGAGACTCGTAATCTTAGGCTGGGATTATGAATACAATTATCATCAGGCACTTGAATCAAGGAAGAGGGCATTAAAGGATAAACTCAAGGTTGAGATTATAAGCCGCGACATTCCACCCGATATTTACGATTATCTCAAAAAGGCAAAGACAGAGGAAGACATTGAAGCCCTTTCAGAAAAGGTTAAGTTCTATGAAAGACCGTATCTGAAGATGGAGGTCCCAAAGATAAAGGATTTAAAAGACGGAAAGGTTGAAATAACCCTTGTCATTAAACGCTATGTCCTGATGGACATCCCCGTAAGCCAGACTTCAAAGAAGGGACAGGAAGATTATGTAGCATTGATGAAGATAGCAAAGGACAACTTTGCAGTCCTGATTGATTATTGGGCTATTGACTGGGATTATGACGGCTTTACATTCAAGAGCCAGTGGCAGGCGTTCAGGGGCAACGGCAAGAAGGCAAAGACAGTTACAACAGGGGCAAAAGAGATTTTGGGAAAGAAAAGGCGTACAATTGCCGTAAGGGTTGTGGATATATTCGGGAATGATGCAGGGGCAGTGGTTGAGGTTGGTGCATGAAGAAAGCAAAAGTAAAAATTTATCTTGATACAAGTGTCTATAACAGGCCATTTGATGATCAGGGGCAAACAAGAATAAGGCTTGAAACTGAGGCTTTTCTATCAATATTAGAAAAGGCTATTTCAGGTGCAATAATAGTTATAGGCTCATCAGCACTATCGTATGAAAACAGCTTGAATCCTTTCCCTGACCGTAAAGAAAGGGTATCAAGCTATTTATCCGTTGTATCAAAGTTTATAAAACTGAATGAAGTTATTAAAAAGAGGACTGCACTTCTTGCAAGTACAGGAATTGACCCAATTGATGCACTACATCTTGCGTACTCTGAATTTGGTGATGCGGAATATTTTATTACATGCGACAATGATATTATTAAAAAGACAGCAAGGCATAAAGATTTTTTTAAAATAGAGGTGTGTAATCCATTAGAGTTTATTATAAAGGAGGTGTTCAAAAATGCTTAAGACTCAACAGAAGATTTTGAGCGGCTATGCGTTGAGAGAGGCGGGATGGGGTGCGCTTGTTAAAAACATTGGGTTAGTTAATGCCACCAGATTTATATTGCAGTATGAATCTGGTTATGGAGATTACATAAAGATTAAAAAAGGGCTTTTAAAAGGGAAAAGTGTCAGTGATATTTGTAAAGAAATAGAGAAGTTTGAAAAATCCAATCTTTAAACAAGAGGATAGATTGTCTAAAAAAAATAACCAATCCTTTTCACAGATGTATCTTGCCGATGCCCTTGAGGGAGAGGTTCAGGCATGGGTGGAGCAGGGGTGGCCTGGTGTTACTAAGACCACTCTTGAGATTTTCAACTACTGGTTTAAACGGGACGAAGATGCTGTCGAAAGATTTCATCCCTGCCAGCAGAGGGCAATTGAGACCCTTGTTTACTGTCATGAAATCCTTCAGGCAAAGACCCTTCAGGAAGTCTTTGAAAGGGTTGCTCCGGAATCAATTGATCAACACCTGCCTTTAAAGCAGGAGCTAGAGACAATTCCCTTTCCAAAATATGCCTTAAAAATGGCAACCGGTTCAGGCAAGACATGGGTATTAGCGGCTTTATTGGTATGGCAGTATTTTAATAAACTTAATGATGAGCGGCCGGGGAGTTATTCTTTCAGGTTCCTTGTTGTAACACCAGGGCATGAGGTATTAAACAGGCTTTTGGATTCGTTTAAGGGAAAACGGGATTTAAAAACAGGCAATAGGAAGCCTGAGGCCTCTGATTATAAACGTTCTCTTTTTATGCCTGAAGGGTCGCACTGGCGTGACAGATTTCATCTGGATATCCTTGAGCCTGACGATGTAAAGCCCAACACAACGCCTCCTGACGGACCGTTTGTCTTCATAACAAACTGGCAGCAATTTAGACTTAAACCTTCCACCGCAAATCTATGGGATAAATTTACGGGCGCAGACGTTGAAGAAATGCCAAGGGGAGAGGTGATAACAGATTTTCTATCAGAGTATCCTGACCTTGTAATAATGAATGACGAGGCACATCATGTGCACGGAAAGAAATCTGCAACAGGCGAGGAGTTGGTATGGCGTCAGTTTATAAATGTGCTTTATAACAGGCTCAAAGAAGGCCACAAGGAAGGGCAGGGAATATTTCTCCAGATTGACTATTCAGCAACACCTTTTTACGGAAGTGCTGAAAAACAGGAATACTTTCCCCATATCATTTATGATTACAACCTTCTTAATGCAATGAAGGACATGTTTGTAAAACAGCTTTTCCTTGAGCAACGGCAGGCAATTGCAGGAGAATCTCTAGAGGAGCTTGATTTCAGGGCAGAGAGATATGAACCAGAAGGCAGCCATAAAAGGGGCGAGATAAAGGCACTTTCAGCAGGGCAGAAATTACTCCTTGATATCGGCAGGAAAAAGCTTGAACAGCTCACTGTTGAATTTAAAAAGAAGGGTATAAATAAAAAGCCTGTTAGGATGGTTTTGTGCGAGGACACCAGAGTTGCCGATTTGACCGTAGAGCATTTTGCAAGACTTACGGACGAAAACGGGCAATATTACGATGGAAACAAAATTCTTGTTATTCATTCTGACCTTCCAGATAAAGAGCTTGAAAAGACAAGAAAAGACCTTGACAGGATAGATATGGATGACGACCCATTGCGGGTTGTGATTTCAGTTCTAATGCTCAGAGAAGGTTTTGATAAAGACAACATCTGTGTAACTGTGGTATTGAGGGCGACAGAGGCAGATTTACTCCTTGAGCAGATAGTAGGCAGGGGATTAAGGCTGATGTTCCCCTCGCATGAGTATCCAGCACTTCAGTATGCTAAAGAAGAGGCATATCACGAGATAAGGAGAAAGAAGAACCCTTCCAATTCCTTTGATTTTCTCTTTGTTGTAGAGCATCCAAGATTTATTGAATTTTATAATAAGCTCAGAGAGCAGGGATATGTGTTTGGGGTTGGTGATACGAGCGGAGAACCAACAACAGGCGATATTATCCCAGTTGATGCCGTGACCGAAAGAATCCCTCTCTTTGATATTGCATGGCCCATACAGATTTTTGATGAGGGCAAAATGCCTGAACTATCTCAAATTGATATTAAAACCCTTCCTAAATATCAGGGTGATTTTAACCAACTTAAAAACTATCTTTCAAAACTGATTAT
>CAYZNX010000107.1:0-4786 GCA_964479825.1 uncultured Planctomycetia bacterium
GCACAAAATGTGAAGTTAACTCACCGATTACAAAAATGTCCCTACGGTCCCGCTTGAAACACTATTCGGTCCTTATTCTTTACTACGTTCACTCCACCTGGCAGGTCAACTATTGAATTACTTGGCCTATTATCAACCAGCTCTTTCACCTCTCTCCAATGTTGATATGTCAATCTTCTCAAATTTCCCCTTATTTGTTCGATGGCGGCCCTGCATATCCTTTTTTGAATTGCCTCTGGCTGCTTCTTGAATTTTTTTATATCCAATATCGTATCGCGTGATTTATTCTTCTTCACTATGCCTTTTAACTTTCTCCTGGCCAGCTTCTCCAAAAATTCATTCTCGCAGCGCAGGTTTTCAGCCATATTCACTAAGACCTCTTTGACATTGGGGTTAAATTTATCTTCAAGGTAGGGTATCAGCTCGTGCCGGATCCTGTTTCTTGTAAAGTCAATCTCATCGTTTGAAGAATCATGCCTAAAAAATAAATTCTTTTCCTTGATAAAATTTTCTATCTCTCTTCTTGGGACCTCAATGAGCGGCCTGATAATCGTAAGGCCATTCATTACCTTCACAGGACTCATGCCGCCTAATCCTGTTGCGCCAGAGCCGCGGATCAGTCTCATAAGAACCGTCTCTGCCTGGTCGTCCGCGGTATGACCAACAGCAACTTTATTTATACCCTTTGACCGCGCTACTCTCTTAAAAAAATCATACCTCTCTAACCGCGCTGCCTCTTCAAGAGAAATGGTCCTGTCTTTTGCAATCTGCCTAACATCAACAGACTCGCAAAAAATCTCAAGCCCTGACCTCCTTGCCAGGCCTTCACAAAACTCCTTATCATCCGCAGACTCCTTGGCTCTAATCATATGGTCTACATGCCCAATGTATATAGAGAGGGAATAATCCTCTTTTAATCCCAGCAGCATATGTAAAAGTGTAACTGAATCAGGGCCGCCTGAAAGCCCGACAAGGACCCTGTCATGCCTCTTCAGCATATTATACCTTTCGATTGTGAACTTAACTTTCTCTATTAACATATCTTAACTTCACATTTTGTGCATTGCACAAAATGTGAAATAAAGGTCCTTCGCTTCACCCTTGACATCTTCGATGTCAAGGGCTCACTCAGGATCAATCCTGCCTTCGGCAGGATTGGTAGCGGCGACTGGATTTGAACCAGTGACTCGCCGGGTATGAGCCGACTGCTCTGCCAGACTGAGCTACGCCGCCGAATTTGCGAAGCAAATTTGAACACCTTTATTCCAATGCCTCGTTCATGCTCCCGCTTCTGTACCCCTCCAGATCTAATGCAATATATTTAAATCCTAAACCTTTGAGTTTTTTTATTATTTTATCACAAAATTTCTGGTTAAAAAATTTCTTTATTTCTTTTTTTTCAACCTCGAGCCTTGCAGTGTCATTATGATATCTTACCCTTACCTGTTTTATGCCCAATCCCTTTATAAATCCTTCTGCCTTTTCTATTCTCTTCAGCGTAGGCCTATCAATCTCCATCCCGTAAGGAACCCTGGACGCCAGGCAGGCCATTGACGGCATGTCCCATGTGTCAAGGCCAGCCTTCTTAGAAAATCTCCGTATATCATCCTTAGTAATACCTGCGTCTTGAAGCGGGCTTCTTACCTTAAATTCCTCCTTGGCCCTGCTGCCCGGCCTGTAATCTTCTTTGTCGTCAATATTTGAGGCATCCACTACGGTCTCAAAACCTTGTTTTTCTGCTATCCCGCTAAGCCTGCTGAACAATTCACCTTTGCAATAATAACATCTATCAACTGGATTTTTTGTAAAGTTAAGGTCTTTTAATTCTTCTGTAAAAATAACCTCATGCCTTACGCCTAATAGTCTTGCAAACCTTTTTGCCTGTATTAGTTCGGACCGCGTGTATGTCTCTGAGACTGCTGTTACTGCCAAGACGTTTTTCTCTGACAGTGTGGCCTTTGCCATACTGAGAAGGAAACTGCTATCTACCCCGCCTGAAAAGGCTACTACAACGCTCCTCAGGCTTTCTAGGATTCCTCTTAATTTAGCTAATTTATCCATCCAGCCTCAATCTCCCACCTAATACCCTCTCTATCCAGCCGCCGCCAAGCACATACTCTCCGTCGTAGAAGACAGCTGCCTGTCCTGGTGTAATCGCCTCCTGCGACTTCTCAAACTGAACCTCTATTGTGTCCCAGCCTCTCAGCCTCTTTAAAATGGCCATTGACTTCGCGTGATTATACCTAATCTTCACCTCTGCCTTGAATACACGGGCACTATTTTTTTTAAACCAATTTACGCCTTTAACCAAAAACCTCCTTTTTTTAACATCTCTAAAATCACCGACTACAATGATATTTTCGTCATGTTTTATATCTATTACGTAAAGCGGCCTTCTGGACGAAACCCCTAAGCCCCTTCGCTGCCCAATGGTAAAATTCCAATAGCCATCGTGTTTACCGAGTATCTCGCCGGAGGCATCAATTATATCGCCTATCCTTGCCTTAACCCCGCAATATCTTTTTATAAAGTTAGAATAATTGTTATCAGGCACAAAGCATATCTCTTGGCTGTCTGGTTTGTTGTAAACATCTAGGCCATATTGCCTTGCCTTAAATCTGACATCGTCTTTGTTAAGACTCCCTATCGGGAAAAGCGCCTTTTTTAGTTGTGCGCCTGTAAGGGAAAATAAGACATAAGACTGATCCTTTGCCTTGTCAACAGATTCTTTTAACCTGCACACCCCATTCTTTTCAACCCGCGCATAGTGTCCCGTAGATACAAAATCGCATTCCAATTCCTCTGATCTCTTTAATAGACTTCCGAATTTTATCCTTTCATTGCATACAATACACGGATTCGGTGTCCTGCCTGCCAGATATTCACGCGTAAAATAATCTATAACTTCCCTCCTAAAGACCTTCTCAAAATTCATCACATAATGCCTTATGCCCAGCCTGTCGCAAACCCTCTTTGCATCATCAATATCCTGAGACGAACAACACGCCCTGTCTCTACGCATGCCGCAAAACTCCTTAGGCCATATCTTTATAGTAGCGCCTATAACATCATAGTCCTCGCTTTTTAAAATCGCTGCGGCCATGGAACTGTCAACGCCGCCGCTCATCGCCACTAATACCCGCTGCCTCTTTTTCATCATCTCCTACCCTTAATTTCAAGAAAATTTTGTACAAGCAAAATTTTCTTGATCCTGAGGCCGATAGGCCGAAGGATCTCATGAGATCCTTCGGTCGTCCTTCGGACGACCTCAGGATGAGCAGTCACACAGACGAAAAAACTCCCCGACTGCTCAAATATTTATCCATTGCCTTTGCCGCGCGTTTACCTGCACCCATCGCGGCAATCACAGTATCGTCTCCGCTTGTCGCGTCTCCACCTGCATAAACGCCTTTAATATTTGTTGCCTGAGTAGCCGCATCTATCAATATCCTGTTATACCTGTCAAGTTTAAGTCCAGGCGTCGCCTTCAAAAAAACAGGATTGGGGCTCTGGCCTATTGCCACAATAACCGTATCTACATCCATGAAAAATTCAGAGCCCTCTATAGGCACAGGCCTTCTTCTGCCAGAAGAATCTGGTTCTCCTAATCTCATCCTTATGCATTGCATGCCTGTGACAAATCTCCTGGTATCTCCGATTATCCTCTCGGGTAATGTCAGCATGTGAAATTCAATGCCCTCCTCTTTAGCATTTTCAATCTCTTCTTTTCTGGCAGGCATCTCCTTCTCTGACCTGCGGTAAACAATGTAAACCTTTTCCACCCCAAGCCTGAGCGAAACCCTGGCAGCATCCATTGCAGTATTCCCTCCCCCAATGACTGCTATCCTCTCGCCTATATTCACCGGTGTGTCATATTCTGGGAATAGATATGCCTTCATTAAGTTCACTCTCGTTAAAAGCTCATTAGCTGAATACACCCTATTGAGATTCTCTCCTGGTATATTCATAAAATTCGGAAGGCCTGCGCCTGTGCCAATAAATACAGCCTTATAGCCCTCTTTAAAGATATCATCTAATAAAAATGTCTTTCCTACTATAAAATTTGCCCTCACCTCTACTCCCAGCGATTTCAGGTATTCTATCTCTTTTCTCACGATCTCCTTTGGCAGACGGAATTCAGGAATGCCATAAACCAGGACCCCTCCTGGGGTGTGCAGGGCCTCAAATACAGTAAGTGCATACCCCATCCGTGCAAGGTCCCCTGCACAGGTCAACCCGGCAGGCCCGCTTCCAATGATAGCCACCTTTGCCTTTGTACCCCTTGAGCCTTGCCTGTCCTGAGCGAAGTCGAAGGAAGCCTTGAGCCTTGAGCCTGTTTTTAATTCCCAGTCCGCAGCAAATCTCTCCAGGGCACCTATATTTATAGGGCAATTTTTCGCATTTAATATACACACGCCTTCGCACTGGTCCTCCTGTGGGCAAACCCTTCCGCACACGCCAGGAAGATTATTCTTCTCCTTGATAACCTCAATTGCCGCAGAAAAATCTTTATTCTTAATTGCATCTATAAAGCGGGGTATGTCTATCTCAACAGGACAATTCTCCGAGCACTTTGGCTTCTTGCAGAATAAACACCTCATGGCCTCCTTCACGGCCTCTTCTTCTGATAGCCCAAATGCTACCTCATCAAAATTCCTTATCCTGTCTTTCGGGCTTTGTTTCTTCAATCTGCCGCTCCTTAATTTCACAAAATCTGCATTGCAGAAAATGTGAACAATAGAAAATCGAAATTAGACCGTCCGCCACACATATTGGCGGACTCTGT
>CAYZNX010000108.1:0-1480 GCA_964479825.1 uncultured Planctomycetia bacterium
GCATAGGGCAAAGAGTATTTGGCTAAGAGCAAAGAGCGTAGAGCAAAGAAAAGTTCCTAATGCTTTATAAATAAATGTTACCGGAATGTATAGAGGCTCATATTGTTCTTGGATGGCAGATAGTAAAGATATATTTAAGCTTTTTCTCCATAGCTTTTCTTAACCTAAAAGGGTTAAGAGTAACAAACTGTTCTTTGAGAGATTTTTTAATAGATGCATCAATAAAAGGCGATTCTAATACCCTCTCGTAAGGCGTCTTGGGGCTATCATATCGTTTAATAGTCTTGGAAGCAACTAATTTTTTCTCCAAGAGCTTACTGGAAGGCAGAAAGAAGTTATGATAGAGCCCCCATTCTTTTGTATATAACTCATTCATAGCCCTTACGACCTTAAAGTTATCTAAACGATAATAGCCAAACCATTGCCTTACATGTGTCCAGTTCTTCTGTTCTATATGGGCGTTGTCGTCTTTATGATAAGACCTGGAACGGGTAAACTGAATAGGCCTGCGGCGCTGGGTAAAGTATCTCAAGAGGTGATAATTTAAGAACTCGCAGCCATTATCAGAATCAAAACCCAGTATAGGGAAGGGTAAAGATGACTCTATGTTTTTAACTTGCTCTAACACCCCAGCTTCGCCTTTGCCCCATGTAGCTCTTTGCTCTGTCCAGCCAGTGGCTATATCAACAAAGTCTATTGTGTATGCAAAGCTGCCCAATAGAGATTCGCCGCAATGGGCTACTGTATCAGCTTCTAAGAAGCCTGGTTTATTTTCATCCCATTGGTTAGTCTTAATTGGGATGTGTTTTTTGAGTAAGGCGCCTGGTTTAGTTGTGGCTCTACCGTGAATTCTATATTTTACACGAGCGCTCTTAAGAAGCTTATCTATGGTAGAACTTGATATCTTTAATAATAGTTTGGCTATCCCAGGCTCCAATTCTCCGTATTCCTGGATATACGACGGAAGCCATATAGGCAAAATAGACTTCAGTCTTTTGGAGCAGGGCAGGTTGGCTGTTAACCACATACGCTTTAATGGTTCGATGACGCTATGATTATTGTATATTGATGGCCTGCCTCTACTCTTGGATTCTGGCGCATTAGTCGGCTTATTATAATTATTCAGTAATCTTATAGCGTGTTTACGGTGATAATTACAGATTTGACAGAATTCATTAAGTATAATAGTTTTCTTCTTGAAAGACGCTCTTTTATATCTTGGATATATCGCTTCAAGATACTCTCTTTTTGATCTTGGGCTCATAATATAACCCTCCTTTTAGGGCTATATTTTCGGGTAACATGAATTATGAGTCAACGATACATTAAGAGATTATCTCGGGTAACATTATTTATGAGTCAATTCGTAACCCAGTGCTCTATCATTTTTTGTTTGACAAATACTGCAATTAGTTCTATCATAGTAGTAGGGACTATGACTATAAGGAGGCGAAAATGGCGGTAAAGAAAGGATGCATAA
>CAYZNX010000108.1:1490-4239 GCA_964479825.1 uncultured Planctomycetia bacterium
CTCATAGAGGGGTATAGGATGTCTCTTCCCATTCCCCTAACTTCACAAAATAAGCATTGCAGAAAATGTGAAATTAGTTTATAATATTTTGAAGGGCATAGAGATGGATATTCAGGATAGATGGGAAAAGGCATTGAAGAAGACAAGGATAATTCGTTCGCGCGCTCAGGAACTTCAGACCTTTTCCGACACGAATCTGCCATATACTTTTTTATCTGAGGCCATTATTAATGCAGGAGATACGGTCGTAAGAAAAGGAGAGGTTATAGTAGAGAAACCTGCTATAATCTTACCTTCAAACCTACCGCAGTTTGAGGGTTTTGATTTTGAGGAAGAGTTTAGCCTTGGTCAGGATATGGTCACAAACTTTCTCCTTGTTAGAGGCGTGACTTTTCCCTCAATGAAGTACGACAATAAGACCCAATCCCTTAATATCTACGAAGGCCATATTGATAAGGCAATAGCTTATTACTCCGACATGTTACAGCGGAAGGAGGACGTCCATTCCGGCCTGGTAGTCGGCCCTGAGGATTGCTGGCAATTTTCTGTCCTGATTTTTATATGCAGTCAAGTGGCCAGGTCAGCCAATAGCGATATAAGGCGTTTGATAGATTTCCTCAGGAGACAAGGCAATTCCTTCTGACTTCCTTTCCTTAATTTTTATACATTCGCGGCCACAAAACCGCGCCATTTATGGCGCGGATGAAGGGTGGCCGCTCAGTATTCCGCCCAAGGAACCCCGGGCTTTGGTTCGACAAGCTCACCATCCCTCGAACCATCCCGAGCGAAGTCGAGGGGCAGCCCGGGTGGGCTCCATTCCATGAGGTGCAAGAGGGTCAAAAACTATAGAGGCATAAAGAGCTGGCCGGAGAGCGAAAGGCCGAGGGAAAGACTCTTTAAGCATGGAGAACATAACCTGACTAATGCAGAGCTCCTGGCCATATTATTTCAGGATGGCGCCAGGGGCCTGAGCGCAGTAGATTTGGGGAGACAGATTATCACGCGATTTAAAAGCCTCCGCAATTTGAGCCATAGCGATTTATGCGAATTAAAGAGGTTTAAAGGGATGGGAGATGCAAAGATAGCTCGTTTGAGGTCTGCATTTGAAATAGGGAGACGGCTTATATGCGAGAGGAAGAAGATTTTAGGTTCTGTAAATTCTCCGAAGAAAGTTGCAGATTTATTAATGCCCAGGTTGAGAGACATCAAGAAGGAGGTATTTAAGATATTGCTTCTTGATAGCAAGAATAATTTGATGGATATCCTTGAGGCGGAAGAAGGGACTGTTGACCAGGCCGCTCCGCAGATTAGAGAGATTATAGTAAGGGCCATTCAGAATTTTGCAGTGAGTATCATAGCCGTGCATAACCATCCTTCAGGCGACCCCGAGCCCAGCGAAGAAGATATTGTTTTTACTGAGAACTTAAAAAAGGCAGGAGAGGCAGTTCAGTTGAACGTGCTGGACCATATTATAATAGGGAATGATAGATATTTTAGTTTTTCTGATAAAAGGCGCCTATAGCCCATTCGATTTTTTTCTACGTTCTCCCCATTAAAGCACCCGCCTGATTTTATGGATAAAATAGACATAAAAAATCTTACATTTTCAGAATTAAAAGAAGAACTCAGGAGGCTGCCGGCGCCGTCTTACAGGGCAGGGCAGATATTCCGCTGGGTGTATAAAAGAGGAAACGATAGTGTTGACGATATGACTAATATGCCAAAGGAACTGAGGGGAAAACTCAGCCAGGAATATTATATTGGGAGAATAACGCTCAAGGAGCGCATTAAGTCAATGGACGGGACCGAGAAGTTTCTTTTTGAACTGTCGGATAGAACTTACATAGAATCAGTTCTTATACGCGCAGGGAAGAGAAAGACTCTCTGCGTTTCTTCGCAGGCAGGGTGCAAATATGGATGCGTATTTTGCGCAAGCGGCGTAAAGGGCTTTAAGAGGAATCTTAGTGCATCGGAAATCCTCAGCCAGATTTTGTATTTACAAAATACGTGCAGACAAGGGATAACAAATTTTGTATTTATGGGTATGGGGGAGCCGTTGGATAATTTTGAAAATGTGGCAAGGTCTATTATGGTTATGAACTGCCCTGAAGGCCTCGGCATAGGCGCAAGGAGGATTACTGTTTCTACATGCGGCATTGTGCCTGCGATTGAAAGATTAAAAGACATGGGGTTACAGGTCAATCTGGCATTGTCTTTACACGCCACCACTAACAGATTGAGGGATGCCCTTGTGCCTGTCAATAAAAGATATCCGTTAGAATCGGTTATAGGTGCGTGTAAAAAATATACTGGCACAGGCAGGAGGGTTACTATTGAATACGCGTTAATTAAAGGCAGAAACGATTCGCCGGAGGATGCGGCCAGGCTTTCTAAAATAGCTAAAAGGCTTAAGGCAAAGGTTAACCTGATACCCTGCAGCCATGTAAGCGGCACAGGATGCCAGGCGCCCTCAAGGAGAGAAATGCTCGCGTTTAAACTGGAGCTGGTCAGAAATAGCATTAATGTGACTCTGCGAGAATCCAAAGGGGGCGATATAGAGGCTGCATGTGGCCAACTGGCAATGCGAAGACTATATATTTCAAATATTGATTCTGGATAGCAAAAATAATATAATAGATATTGAGATTTTTCAGAAAGAGAGTGCGCCTATAGCTCAACCCGGATAGAGCGGCTGGCTTCGAACCAGTAGGTTGGAGGGTCAAGTCCTCCTAGGCGCGCCAATCTAAAA
>CAYZNX010000108.1:4249-4703 GCA_964479825.1 uncultured Planctomycetia bacterium
CAGATAAAGAGGATTCGAAACGAGCGAACGCCGAGCGAAGCGAGGAAAAGGTGCGATGAACAGGAGCACCGTCAGCAAAGCGGGTGGCCGACCCTTGACATCGAAGATGTCAAGGGCGCCAAGTCCTGCCAGGCACGCCAGTCCTTTTCTGCACCGTTTTTGACTATAATGTCAAAAGGGCGAAGTATAAGAAAATGAAAGGGTTCAGTCTTTTAAAATAAAATTCGAGCCGACTGTTTTTAAAAAATCTCTCAAGGGCTGAGGATTTTCTTGCCAAGCGACAGAATGTACAAGATGGATAAACAACAATTAATAGTTGGAGCTAGAAGATGTATATAGATTCGCAACATATTTTTATTAGGGTAATTATTAAATTATGTATATTTTTTATAACTTGGTTTCTATAGTTATACTTATAAAGAATCAGCGCCAGAGACTATCTTTGGACATAGAC
>CAYZNX010000109.1:0-4683 GCA_964479825.1 uncultured Planctomycetia bacterium
TTGCTCAATTGCTCTGTGCGCTGTCATATTAAAAATTAATTTGACAGCGCACTAGGGCTCCGTAACTTATGTCCGAACTTACTTCTTTTCTTTGCCGGCCTTCGCCGAGACTTCTTTCTCAGTCTTGCTGACAGTGCCTGTTTCTGTCGTGGCTGCCTGTGCTGCCTGTGTTGCCTCCTCTGGTTTCTCTTCGGCCTTTTCTTTTTTAATCTTTGCCCTTAGTATTTTAAGTTTTGGCATGCCAAATACAGAAGAATCGTCCTTTAATATCCCTTTTTCTTTTAAGGCGGAAAATCTTTCATATCTTTTTAATACTGTTCTGTGCCTCTTCCCTGCTTTTGAAGTTTTTAAACTTGGGTGCTGCGACATATCATATGCCTCCTATCAAAGATGTAACAGGTGAGTTAATATGGGCAATATTGCTTCTCCATGCCAGCGGGTCCTGCCACCGCTGACACCCTGCTTGTCCTCGCTTGCGCTGCGGGCAAGCAGGGAACCTGTCCGCCGGTGTCACCCGCTGACTATAGTGCACGGGCTTACTATACCCCCTGTTAACTGACCTATTACTCAAAGATTTTATAACTTTTTGACATAGCAGTCGTTAAAATCTTTTTTTAATTCATTAGTAATTTTTTGAGCGCTGTTTTTATCTTCAAAGCCGCCTATGTACACTTGATAATAATAACCCGATTTCTTTATGTCAGCCTTGTATCCTTGCTTCCTTAATTTGTTCATCTCGTCTTCAGCCGAACCTTTTGTCTTAAAAGCAGCCAGTTGTATTACATATATATCCCCTGTTTTATTTTCTATTCTTTGTTCTTCGATGTCCACTTCTGTTTTAGCGCTGCTCGCATCTTGTTTACTTTCTTTTTCTGTGCTACTGACATCGCGTTTCCCTTTCTCGACGCCTATCGAGAAGAAAATAATGCTGGACAATATAAAACATATAATAAGAAATATCGCGTTTTCGTAGGAAATGAGCCTGTTGTTTTTGAGTTGCTGCCCCCCTATCAGTCCTGTCTTTTTCCTTATCTTTTTATCGGCTGCATCGACCTCTCCAAAGAGGTCTCTTTCTGCTTCCTCAGGATATTTTGATTTCATAATGTCACTTTCTTTTGACTGGCTTACTTATATATTTGTCTATTTCTTTTGTCACATCTCTTTTGTTTGTTAAAGAATATGCATTTATTGAAGCAGTCCTGTGTATTAGTAAAATCCCCTCCTTCACCAGTGTATTTAGCACCTTAAGGACATTATTTGGGTCGCAACTTATCCATGTCGCTATACCCTTTGGCGTATCAATAGAGTGAGGATTCTCATAAAAGAAAAGTAATATTTTTTTTGCCACTTCGTTTTTTAAGAGAGACCTGATATTAGTCATGTTGTTTTTTACCCTGTTAGAAGTCCCTGTCTTTTCTAACGGGGTTTAGTGAGAACAACTCTTTAAACCTCGGCTTTTTTGTAAGTGAGATAAAGGCATCTACTACAGCCGGGTCAAATTGTATGCCGCTATTATTTTTGATCTCTTTTACGACCTGTGCCATAGTTATCTTTCCATGTTTATAGGGTCTCGAAGAGAACATTGCCTCAAAGGTATCTGCCACAGCCATTATCCTTGCTCCGAGAGGTATGTCTTTTCCTTTAAGCCTATTAGGGTATCCGCTGCCGTCAAACCGTTCGTGATGGTGAGCTATTATAGGTATGACAGGTTTCAGGAACTCCAGAGGCTCTAATATCTTAAGGCTTTCCAGGTGCTGCTTTTTGATTATATCAAATTCCTGTTTTGACAATCCGCCCTGTTTTTTAAGGATATCGTCAGGTATGCTAAATTTTCCTGTATCCGGCAGAAGCGTGGCATATCGTAAATTTCTGAGCTCGTCTCTGGACAGCTTCATTTCCTCTGCTATTGCGAGTGCAATCTTTACAAATTGTTCGGAGTGCGTGTAGGTATGAGGCGATTTTGCATCTAAGAGCGCGGCCAATGATTTTATACTGCCATATGCTGTCTTTTTCTGTTCTTCGTATAGCTGTGCATTCTTTATGGCTATAACTGCCTGTTCCGCAAGCGTCTGCAGTATCTCCAGATCAAATTTATTAAAATGCATATTGTTTATCTTATTTTTAACGCATATTGCGCCTATTATGTCTTCTTCTATAAGAGGGATGCAAAGTGAATTGTTCAGTAAACTTATCTTTCCTGTTTTTGACACCTTTCCTTCGATCTTGGACCCGGCCTTTATTTTTCTATATTTCCTATGCGTTTTTTTGTTGTTATTTCTTATATCTATTATTGCCTTGGGCATAAGGTAACGTCGAGAGTCATCAAAAAGTAGGATCGAACAATATCCTACCCTCATTACTTGAGAGGCCAAACGCGCAATCCTTTCGATTAACTCATCAAGGTCAAGGGTCGAACTTAATAGCCTATGTATAGTGTGGATTGTAGATAGCGCTATTGCCCTGGGCCTGATTGTATCGTAAAGCCTTGACAGCTCTTCTTCTTTTTGAAATTCTTTCAATGTAATATCTATAAAAACTTTTATAAATGACAGTTCTTTCTTATCGGGGCTACGTTTTAAATGCACTCCCAGCATATAGCCGTAAATCTTATCGCCTTGTATTACCGGGATAGAGAGGCACATCCTGCCGCAGGAACAGACGAAGACATGGATCCTCCTCGGCCTTTCATTTTTTACCTTATTTAAAAAATTTTCTATGTGTCTATTGTGTTTTTTCCTACACCCAGTAAGGATATCTGCATCCAAATCAAGGGATAGGCATTGCAGATGACTGCGAAGGATATCTGGAAAGGTATCATTAAACGAAGAGACAGATTTTGACTTACAGAATCTCAAGAGAAACCCCATCTCTTCTTTTTTGTTAAACTCGTTCATAAGGGTCGAATAACTTTTTGTATTCGTCTAATGCATATCTGTCGGTCATCCCTGCTATGTAATCACAGATGGCCCTGTGAAGGCCGTATTTTTCAAGGCCTTTCTGGTCCGACGGCGGAAGCTGCTCTGGTTTGTCAAGGTAGACATTAAAAAGATCTATAATAAATCTCCTGGCCTTATCAGACATGCGCATAACTCTAAAATTGCTATAAAGATTTTCACTTAAGAAGTGGCGAAACTGCATCCTTTTAGCCTGCATATCGTTGGAAAAATTTATCAATTTCTCTGGGTGTTGCCTTACGCCGCTCACATTCTTTATGCTGGCATTTTTGATATTTCTTTCTGACGAGGCCACCAGACCCTTTATCTGTCTATCTATGAGTAATCTTATGATATGGTATCTGCGGAGCTTGTCAGACAAATTAACAAACTCTTTTTTTACATTTCTAGCTGCATCCTTCCAGAGATCCAACCTTGACATCTGCCTTTCATCTATTAGTCCAGAGGTCAACCCGTCATCTATATCATGATTATCATAAGCTATCTCATCGGCGATGTCAACTACCTGGGTTTCAAGCGTAGGGGAACTTTCTGGTTCAAGCTCCACCAACCTCTCAGCTTTATCAAACATAGTTGTATGCTTATTAATCCCTTCTCTTACCTCCCACGTTAAATTCAGACCTGGGAAACTGGCATACCTCTGTTCCAGTTCGTCTACCACCCGCAGTCCTTGCAGATTGTGGTCAAAACCTCCTCTATCCTTCATAATCGCCCCGAGCGCTTCTTCACCAGCATGGCCAAAGGGCGGATGGCCGATATCGTGCGAAAGGGCAATCGCTTCTACCAGGTCCTCGTTTAAACTCATCTCCCTTGCAATTGATCTTGCGAGTTGGCTCACTTCCAAGGTATGAGTCAATCTTGTCCTGTAATAATCACCCTCGTGATTTACGAAGACCTGCGTTTTATATTCAAGCCTGCGGAATGAAGTGCTGTGCACAATCCTATCCCTGTCTCTTTGATAATGAGACCTGTGCCTTGGGCTTTTTTCAGGATATTTTCTCCCCCTTGTATTGCTACTCAACATAGCGTATGGAGCAAGGATTGCCATTTCCCTTTTTTCTATATCAGCTCGATTAATCATATTTTAAGAGATTTCGTAACCGGTGAGTTAACGAAGGGCGAGCCAGGCTTAACTTCACAAAATAAGCATTGCAGAAAATGTGAAGTTAGCCCTTGACATCTTCGATGTCCCCCCTCATTCCCTGTTTGACTCACCGATTACGAGATTTCTAATTTTCAGGACCTAAGTAAATTATAAAGCTCCCTTAAAGATTGCGGGATAACTTTTGCTCTTCCAATAACGGGCATGAAGTTTGTGTCGCCTCTCCACCTGGGAACAATATGCACATGTATGTGTCCTGTATAGCCGGCCCCTCCTGCATGTCCTGTATTGATGCCAATATTAAAGCCATGGGGTTTCAGCTTTTTATCCAGCAAGATCTGCATCTCTCTTACTAACCTTATCATATCCAGCAATGCCTTGTCGTCCAATCCGGAAAGGCCTTCTACGTGCTTATAAGGGCTGACCATTATATGACCATTATTATATGGGTAGATGTTTAATAAGGCAAACGAGAATTTAGATTTTTTGATAATAAACCTGTCTCCTTCATCTTTATTTTTAATACAAAATATACAGCCTCTTTCTCTCTTTTGAGCAAGAAACTTACTTCTCCAGGGTGCCCATAATCTATCCATGCCTACCCCTTTCAGTCCGATGTAATATTTA
>CAYZNX010000110.1:0-4577 GCA_964479825.1 uncultured Planctomycetia bacterium
ATATAATAGAGGAGCAGTAATAATTCCAAATGGCGTTATTCTTCCGCAAGCCTCCTCTAGGAGCAATGGAATAATTAAGAAATACGGCCTAAATAGGAAGAAATATGTTCTGTCCGTTGGGCGTTTTGTCCCAGAAAAAGGCTTTCATGATTTAATAGAGGCTTTTAGGTGTAATAACGGATGGAAATTAGTAATAGTAGGCGATGCTGATTATCCAGATAGGTATAGTTTGAGTTTAAGAAAGAAAGCATTCGGAAAGAAAAATGTCGTCCTGACTGGGTTTTTGAATGGAGGGGCATTGTATCAATTATACAGAGATGCCGGACTTTTTGTTTTGCCGTCATATTATGAAGGCCTTCCTATAGCTCTGCTTGAGGCAATGAGTTATGGATTACCTTGTTTAGTAAGCGATATAGCTGGCAATAGAGATGTAGGGCTAAGTAGTGATAGATTTTTCAAGGCTGGAGACATTAAAGCATTAGCAGCAAAAATGCGAGAATTTATTGATAAGCCTCTGACAAGCGAAGAGAAGAAAAGGCAGATAAGAGGGATTGCCGAGCGTTATAATTGGGAGAATATCGCAAGTAAGACGCTCGAAGTATATAAGAAAGTTAAAAATATACAATTAAAATTATCATCTCTTGAAGTAGAAACCTCTCTATGATACAATCTTTCTATGCGGATTAGTAGAAAGATTGGGATCAGTTTCTTTGTAACATTCTTTCTTGTAATTCTCCTTGGCGGAGTCTCCATTTTTAGTCTCAAGCAGATATATAGGGGATTGGACCAGGTCTTTACAAAAGACCTGCCTGCCTCCAGATATACCTACCAGATTGCCATATCAATGGAAAACGTCCTTTCTGAATTGACCAATTTTTTAGTAACAGATAATGAGAATTTTAAAGCCAGTTATGAGCGCTCATATAAGAAGCTGCAGGATGATATGTCAAGCGTGGAGAGATTTATAATTAAAGAGGAAGAAAAAGAATTGTTTGAGAAGATTAAAGATTTGACCGAGGATATAAATAGGGCCTGCGAAGAAATATTTAAGAATAGGCTTGAGATAAAGGGTCTCTTTAAGGATATGATGGCCTTGGAAGCAAGATACGGCAGAAGACTCGATGAGTTATTTAAGTTTGAAGAGGCCAGGATGCTGGAGGAGCAGGATATCTTATTGATACAGACGCAGTATATGGCCGCTTCATCGCTTATAATGGAGTCAAAAATAAGATTTTCAAATTTACTTAATGGCCTTGTTGAATATGCTGGCATGGATGAAGGAGGTCCTGCCTCTATTGCAGGGGACATTTTAGTGTTAGAGAAATCCATCAGAGATTATAAGAACTTTTACGGCTATTCTCTTTCTGATAAGGAACGTTCTTCGGCAGCGGAACTAATAGATTCAGTCGATGGGATTAAATTGACCGTTAATTCTATAGTAGGCCTCAAAGGAAGGATAAGCTCTAATATAGATTTCCTTTCAGTTAAAGAAGGAGAATTCAGGGAGACCCTGGACAGATTAATAGCTATCAGAAAAAGCGGGATATCTTCTAAATTAGGAGTTGGCGCTACGCTTACCGAAGACATACCGGCCATATATAATATTTCGAAACTCGAAAAAGATATTGCAGAATCATGGAGGATTAGCGGAAGATATATATTGACCGGAGATGAGGCCTACAGGGATCTATATTTTCAGCTGAGACAGGGTATAGATAAAGAGCTAAAGGATTATGGCAGACATGCGCGTTTAAGGGATAAAGAGAAGTTTTTAGACGATATTGTAAGCTCAGACAACGATATCGTAGGGGTAATAGATTCTAACATGAAGGTATTTGACGGAAGGAAAGGAGATCTTTCCAGTCTTTTTTCTATAAAGTCAGAAATTGAAAAAGTCATAGACGAGTTAGTAAAGTACAAAGATTCTTTGATAAAGGAGGCAAAGGAACAGCAAAAGGTCCTGGAAAAAAGCGTGCCCGCAAGGTGGCTCTTGTTGAGATTGAAGGACGAGCTTTCTGCCGCCTATAGAGTGGTTATGAATTATTTAAATGAACAGGGGTCCCAGTATAAGGATATGTATTCAGAGATTTATTTTAATATGAAAAAATACCTGAATAGTTATAGAAATCTTTCAAGTCAAGACGAGGATTCTATATTTATAAAAAAAATAGAGCCGGAGCTGGATAGATTTAACAGCATGGTCTTAAGTGTTATAGATAATTATGAGAGGATAAAGAAAGAGAGGGGATGGACGCTCGTAAGCATGGAAGAAGGACTAAGGAAGAGTTTAAATAGGGCGCTAGAGGCTGAGGTGTCTCAGATAGAGAAGAATAAAAAAGATATAAGGACCAGAATAGCTGCAATAAATACATTTATATTCCTAATAATAGGAGGCGTTGCTGTCATTGCAATATTTGTTATTTTCTATACAACCAAGTCTATAACAGAGCCTATTCAGAAACTGTATAATGGAGCTGAGATAATAGGAGGTGGCAATCTGGACCACAGGTTAGATATAAAGACAGGGGACGAGATAGAAGAGCTGGCAGGAGGATTTAATAGAATGGCAGGAGAGCTAAAGGGGCTTTATACGGACCTAGAAAACAAGGTAAAGGAGAGGACTGCTCAGCTCGCTGAGGCTAATGAGGCATTGGCGCTTAAGAATAAAGAACTGGATGATTTCACATACATAGTTTCGCATGATTTAAAAGAGCCTTTGCGAGGCGTAAAGGCATTTACTAAACTGTTAATCGAAGAGTTTTCTGGCAAGATGGATAAAGAAGGCAAAGAGTATCTTGATACTATATCGGATTCCAGCACAAGGATGACGCGCCTTATTGAGGATCTTCTGAACCTCTCGCGGATAGGAAGGATTAAAAATATAGAGCCGGATGTGGATTTTGATGAATTGCTTTCTGATGTGCAAAAGAATCTGGCCTATTCCTTGGAAGAGAAAAAAGTAGATTTGAGGATACTAGCGAACCTTCCAAGAATTACATGTGACAAAATAAGGATATCAGAGGTGTTTTCAAATCTTATATCAAATGCAGTCAAGTATTCAAAAAAGGGAGTAAGGCCAGTTGTTGAACTGGGATATTCAGATAAGGGGAAGTATTATGAATTTTATGTAAAGGATAATGGCATCGGTATAGAAAAAGAGTATCATGACAAGGTCTTTCAGATATTTCAGCGTCTTCATGCAAAGGGAGAATACGAAGGCACAGGCGCAGGCCTCACTATAGTTAAAAAGATTATAGAAAATCATGGCGGAAAGATTTGGGTTGAGTCAGGGCCAGGAGAAGGCAGCACATTTTATTTTACATTACCTAAGGGTCAGGCCTGACGAGTTTTGAGGATCGGAGCCTTTACGATGGCTAAGGAAAAACTCAAGGTCTTATTAGTAGAGGATAATCCTACGGACGCCCTCATTGTGAAGAAGAAGCTAGCGAGGGATAACAGCTTTGACTACGAAGTCTCTCATGTAGTTTCAGGAGAGGAAGGGATCTCTAATTTAAGAAAAGGCCAGTATGATATAGCCCTCCTGGATTATAACCTCCCTAAGAAAAGCGGATTGGAGACCCTGAGGGAAATCAAGGCGAATAACATAGAGATGCCGGTGGTGATGATTACAGGCCAGGGCGATGAGGCAGTGGCTGTGCAGCTTATAAAAGAGGGCGCATTTGATTATCTTCCCAAGAGAGAGAATTATGAAGATGCAGTGCCCTTGATGATTAGAAAAACTATTGCGGAATTCAGGGCGAGGCTGGAACGCGAAAGGTTGCAAAAAGAGATTGCGTTAAAAAAAGATGAACTTGAAAAGACGAACGAGCAGCTCAAAGAGCTGGATAGGATGAAGTCTGATTTTGTTGCGAATGTGGTGCATGAATTAAGAACACCTTTAACCGTAATAAAGGGAAACTTAGACAACATAGATAGAGGATTTGCAGGAGAGGTTCAGCCGCAGCAAAGAGAGATTTTGAACGATGTTTTTAGAATAGTAAATAGGCTTTCAAGGCTGATAAACGACCTCTTGGACCTTTCCAAAATAGAGTCAGGCAAGATGGGGCTTAATAAAGAGGATATTGATTTGATAGAAGTGGCTGAAGAGACAGCAAAAGGATTTGAAAAACTGGCAAGCGACAAAAAAATAGGCATTAGAAAAGAATTTCCAGGCTCAAAAGTCACTATAAACGCAGACAGGGACAAGATTACACAGGTCTTTGTGAATTTGATAGGCAATGCCTTAAAGTTTACTGATGGAGGAGAGATTGTTCTACGGATTATTGAACTTCAGGATGAGGTTCAGGTAGAGATACAGGACAGCGGCCCCGGCATGAGCAAAGACGAGATAGGCAAGATATTTGATAAATTTGTGAGGGTAGTAGCAGAGAAAAAGGAGGGCACAGGCCTTGGGCTTCCGATAACAAGGGATATAATAGCACTTCACAAGGGCCGCATCAGGGTTGAAAGCGTTCCTGGAAAAGGTTCCATTTTTATATTTAATCTTCCAAAGTAGAAGATAAAAAAATTTACAAATTAGGGACCGGAAGACACATCATATACCCCCATAGCTTGAA
>CAYZNX010000111.1:0-4534 GCA_964479825.1 uncultured Planctomycetia bacterium
TCATATAAACAACTCTTTAACTCACCCGTAGAAGTCAATCTGAGACGGCTGCATATCCTGCAATTATCTTCGTCTGTCTTTATGAATCCTAATATACTGCCATTCTCAGCACTATAATATACAGCAGGGCCTGGGCCTATATTTCCTAACCTCTTTAATGCGAAGTTATTTTTACAGACCTCCAACACCTCTTCTATCGGAATAAAATAACGCTCTTCCCATAGAGGCGTGACCCTCATAAATTCTATAAACCTAAGCGTCAAGTTTTTAGAAAATGCAAATTCTGCAAAATCAATAATCTCATCGTCATTTATGCCCTTCATAACAACCATATTCAGCTTTAATGGGTAAAAACCAAGTTGTCTTGCCTTATCTATCCCATCGAAAACCCTGCCAATCGAGTCATCTCCGGTTATATTGTTGAATCTATCTCTCCTTAAGGTATCCAGACTGATATTTATCCTTTTTAGGCCAGCTTTCTTTAATTCTCCAGCATAAACATACAAAAGATTCCCGTTGGTGGTTAAGGAAATGTCTTCTATGCCTTGTATGTCAGCGAGGGATTTAATCAAACTGACAATATCTTTTCTTACAAGCACCTCCCCGCCTGTCAACCGTATCTTTTTTATACCTAAAGACGTAAATATTCTAACCAACCTCACTATCTCTTCAAATGTCAGGATTTCGTCCTGAGGCTTATGGATAATACCGTCACTAGGCATGCAATACATGCACCTCAGATTACATCTATCAGTGACCGATATGCGCAGGTAGTCTATGGTTCGACTGTTCATATATTTAGCAATCAATTATTATGTCAGCCTTTCTTTCCGCTTCTCTGGCGCCTGTTTTTGGAGACGGCGCCCTGCTTTTAAGAAACACTACCAGATCAGGCCTTATATATTTTAACACACTTGTGCCTTCAATTACCACGCCTTCCGAACCTTTTAATCTATCAAGGGCTTCCTTTAACCCACGACTCAGGCCTTTTAAACTCGCCCTGAGCCAGGCTACTTTCTTTGCCCCTGCCTTTTTCATTCTGGCGGTATCCGTATCTTTTTTATTTATTATCTTTTTATCCAAGATTATTTCAAAGTCATCTTTTAATTCAGAACATACCGTACAATTAGTACCGCGTGCACATCCAGATCTTTCATTTACTGTCGTTACCTTGAGTCCTGACCAGCCCTTTAACCAGTTAAGCAGTTCTTCGGCTACCAAGGTCTTTCCAATATTGCTATGACTACCTGCGATTACAATCGTCTTCATCCTATACTTCACAAAATAAGCATTGCAGAAAATGTGAAGTTACGCTATTATCTCCTCTGGTTTCATTTCTTTAAGCTGCTCTAGAGTGAATACAGGCCCGTCTGTGCACACATATTTATTGGCTATATAGCAGTGGCCGCATTTACCAACCCCGCATTTCATGTAGCGTTCGAGCGTCACAAAGATATTTCTCGCAGCAACACCCAACTCTACCAGCTTAAAAATTGTATATCTCATCATTACAGGAGGTCCGCAAACAAAGGCTGCAAGGTTATTTGAATTTAAATCTATCTTATTAAAAAGAGTGGTCACAACGCCTACATTACCATTCCATTCTTTTTCCGGTTTATCTATGGTTAAAAGGATATCAAAGTCTTTTACCACGAGCCATTTCTTTAAATCATCCTTGAATATTAAATCATCCTGTGTCCTTGCGCCGTAAAGTAACTGCATGCGGCCGTAGTTGTTGCGGCTTTCGATTATACCTTTTATTAGAGACCTAAGAGGCGCAAGCCCTATGCCTCCGGCAACAAAGATAAGGTCTTTCTGCTCGAGATCCTCTACTGGGAAAAAATTGCCAAACGGGCCTCTTAGACCCAGTGAATCGTTCATGGTTAAATTATGTATAACACTGGTTACCTTGCCGATATTACGGACAGTCAATTCTATTAATCTTTTTTCAGCAGGCGAAGAGCTTACAGATATCGGCGCCTCGCCAGCACCCAAGACAGAAACCTGAAAGAACTGACCGGGCTTGAATGACTTCTCTGCCTTCAGTCTATAAGTCTTGACAGTCTCAGACTCTTTTTTTACTGATACTATCTTTGCGTCTTCCGGTATATAAAGATTATGGTCTGCCATAATGTGTTATTGAACCAGGTACAACTTCCTTGATTAACATTCTGGCGTGTACCTGGTTCAAGCTCCTAACTATTTGCCCTTTGCTCCATGCTCTTTATCACATCAAGCCAGTTTATATTGCCAGGGCAGATATCATTGCATCTTCCGCAACCAGTGCACCCTGATTCGCCAAATTCATCAATCTGTTGATATAACTTATGGTAAAACTTTCTCTTCATCATTATGTTTCTAGATTTAAGGGGGTTATAGTGCCCTGCCATCCTGGTAAAACCTTCATAATAGCATGCATCCAGGCTCCTAACCCGTTGGCCTTCTTTATCATCAATCTTTTTATCTACGACGTAGAAACAGGAACATGTGGGGCAAATCAAAAGGCAGCCACCGCAACTCTGGCACCTCTGGCTCAAATCTTTCCAGAGCTCGTCTCTCACTTTTCCGTTGCTTAAATTATCATAGACTTTTTTCAAATCAAAATCCTTATCTTTTGAATCTATGGCCTTTTTAACTACCTTTCCTTTCTGAATTTTTTTATCTTTATTAACATTGCTCATCAAATTTGAAAATCTCCTTACAAAGGCCGTGCCCCTGGGAGACTCAGCCTCAAGACAATATCCTTCCCCAATATCTATAAGTTGAATATCGAATCCATCTTCTAAATATGGCCCGCTATGCGTTGATGCGCAAAAACAGTTTTTGCCTATCTTATCGCATACCAATGTTACTATTAAGAGATTATTTCTTTTGTTGAAATATACAGGGTCTTTGAATTTACGAGAAAAAAACTTATCTAATAATCCGACAGCTCTCATATCGCACGGCCTTACACCAAATATCACAACATCCTTAGGGGCGGCTCTTTTTTTCGTCACCTTTAATTTCTCTAAATCATATCTAAAAAGTACCTCGTCATTTAAAAGTATAAAGTCCTTAGGAGAATTCAGGCAATTTTCATATTCGAAGACTATATCATTTATGGATTTCACCTCCTGAAAAACCATTTCGCCATGAACATTCACTGGAGCGACAAGACAACTATCCTCCAAAAGTTTACCAATGATCTTAAATAGATCTCTCTTTGATATAAATCTTTCTAGCTTCTTTTCTTTCATGATAATGCGTACTAGCATAGAGCAAAGGGCATAGAGTATTTAGCTAAGAGCAAAGGGCGTAGAGCAAAGAAAATATTCCTCTTATCTCTTTGCTCTTAGCTTCTCCACCTTTGCTGCGCATGCCTTGTATTCCCCTATCCTCGAGATAGGACAGAATGCATCATTGGTCAGAATGTTCGTGGGCGCTTCCGTAAAATGAAACGGCATCCATATAACGCCTTTTTTTATCTTGCCATCTATCTTCGCCTTTATAATAATCTGGCCCCGCCGGGTTACGACCCTGCAATCTTCACCATTTATAATACCCAAAACTTCAGCATCCTCCGGATTTATCTCAACAAAATTATACGGGTACTCTCTATCCAGAGCAAGAGTCCTTCTCGTCATGGTGCCGACATTATAATGAAAAAGCATTCTGCCGGTTGTAAGTATGAATGGATATTCAGGATCCGGCTCCTCAGCCGGAGGTCTATGTTCAATTGCGTGAAATCGTCCAAGCCCGCAGGTAAATTTACCCCTATCGTGAAGATATTTAGTCCCAGGATGTCTCTTATCCAGACATGGCCATTGCAATCCATCCTCGTCTATTCTTTTAAATGAAACCCCGCCATAAATAGGGGTTAACCCTGCTATCTCGTCCATTACACAAGATGTATCTTTATATCTCATAGGATATCCCATTCTATTAGAGATATCGCATATAATCTTCCAGTCCGGCCTTGAGTCATAAAGAGGTTCTATTGCCTTTCTGATACGTTGAATCCTGCGCTCTGAATTAGTAAATGTCCCGTCTTTTTCAGCAAAACTTGCACCAGGAAGAATTACGTCGGCAAACTCTGCGGTTTTACACATAAATATATCCTGGACCACCAGAAATTCTAATTTTTCCAAGGCCTCTTTGACATGATTTACATTCGGGTCACTCCTCAGAGGATCCTCACCAATAATATACAGCGCCTTGATCCTGCCGGCCCTTGCCTGTATAAGCATATCGCTCGAGGTTAAACCTGGCTTTTGTGAAAGTTTTGTTCTCCATGCCTTTTCGAACTTTTCCCTCACCCCGCCATTGTCCACTCTCTGATAACCAGGGTAGACATCTGGGAGCGCGCCCATGTCGCATGCGCCCTGAACATTATTCTGCCCCCTAAGGGGATTTACCCCTGAACTTCGCTTTCCAACATTAGCGGTAAGCATTGCAAGATTTGCTATGCTCATCACGTTCTCAGTGCCTACTGTGTGCTCGGTTATACCTAAGGTATATATATTAGATAATGGCTTTAAGCTGGCGTAGAGCC
>CAYZNX010000112.1:0-4526 GCA_964479825.1 uncultured Planctomycetia bacterium
CTAACACTCTACGACTTCTAAAATACTGGCGGAGAGGCAGGGATTCGAACCCTGGGTCCCAGCTTTCACCAGGACAACCGCTTAGCAGGCGGCTCCTATCGGCCAACTCAGGCACCTCTCCCACCATACTGTATTTATTTAAATTACGGAAAATCTATTATATCTTTCTAAATATCTCGGGTTATTAGTCCCTATTTCTTTAAAATACCTATCAACTTCTGCTTTCTATACTACCTGGTGCACCATAAAGCTCAAAGTACCTTTTTCCTCCTAAACTAGCTGCTTTTTTAACGCTCCAGAATTCTGGTAAGATCTCGATATCCTTGGGAATTAGAATCTGTGAAACCTTACATAACTTAGATAAAGCAGTATAACTTATCTGATATTTCCCCCTCTTCCAATCTCTAAACGTCCGGCCGTGAACATTACATAGCTTGGCAAGATCTTCTGTCTTTAATCCAATGCACTTTATGATATCTTTTAAAAATTTGCTCTGTTTCCTCTTGGTAAATCTTATTCTGACCATATAAATTATCTTCTTTTCATTCTAAAAAACTCCTTTATCAAAGACGCTGCTTCGGATTCTAAAACGCCTTTTTTGATTCTTAACCTATGGTTTAATTTCTTCTGATTGACAATGTTTACGGCTGATCCGCATGCGCCGGATTTCGGGTCATCTGCTGCATAGATCAGGCTATCGATCCGCGCCAGCACCATCGCGCCTGCGCACATGCTGCAGGGTTCAATTGTAACATACATTGAGCACCCTATCAACCTTTCGTTTTTAAGGTAAGCTGCTGCCTGTGTAATAGCAATCATCTCTGCGTGCGCGGTGGGGTCTTGTAAGAGTCTAATCTGATTATGGGCGCGGGCTATTATAGAATCTTTATACACAATCACAGCCCCTACAGGGACCTCATCCCTGTCAAATGCCTTCTGCGCCTCACACAAGGCCTCTTTCATGTAAAACTCATGTTTTTTCACCCAGCGCCACCTTTACCATGCCGCGGACCGAATTCATCATAAAGACCTCGTCAGCGTCCAAGATGTCCTCTCTGCGTAAAACCTTTTCCCTCACCGGAATCTTCCTGGTCTCAATAAGATGCCTGCGAAATACCCCGTTTAAAAGCCCGCATTCAACAGGAGGAGTATAATAACATTTACCTTTTTTTATTATTATATTGGATATGGCCCCTTCGGTAACATGGCCCTTCTCATTGGTAAAGATAATATCGGAATAACCCTTCTTCCTCCACTTGGCATACTCACTGTTATACAACACTCTGTTTGTAGTCTTATGGTACAAGAATACATCGCTGGAACAAACCCTTTTGTCTGAAAAGCTGACTTTAAACGGCCCTGATTCTTTGTCTATCCTCGAAAAAATCGTCTCAATCCTTCCATCTTTATTAAGAAGGAGCCTCACCTTGAAACTGCCCTCGCCTTTAAAATGTCGTTCTAATCTGGCTAATTCATTGACTATACATCCCCTCTCGTACTTAAAATTAAAATATTCGGCAGAAGAAGAAAGTCTAAGTAAGTGTTTTTTAAGAAGGGAATAACCCTTTCTTGACTGCCACAGTATCGTCTCTATAAGTTTAAATTCAAGCCTTTTCTGCGTGATAAAATCGGCCTTTAACCTGCATTCGTCAAATTCCTTAGAGGGCTCTGAATCATATACAATGCCGCTTCCTACCCCCATCTCGCCTTTATTCCCTTCATTATCTATAAGGACGGTTCTTATCGCCACGTTAAAAACAGCGTCTCCTGAAGGAGAAAAATAGCCAATGCCTCCTGTATAAATAAGGCGTGGCTCCTTTTCAAGGGAATTTATTATCTTCATGGTGCTTATCTTTGGAGCGCCAGTAACAGAACCCGAGGGAAAGATAGCCTTTAATAAATCATAAATAGAAATATCTTTTTTAAGAATACCTCTGATCCTCGATATCATCTGAAATAGGGTCTCGTATTTTTCAACTTCAAATAACCTCACGGCCTTGACTGTGCCTGAACTGGAAATCCTTCCGATGTCATTCCTTAATAAATCCACTATCATCACATTCTCGCTTCTATCCTTTGGGCTTTCTCTCAGGTTCTTGATATTGTGCCTGTCGCCCGTGAGGTCCTTTCCGCGATCAATGGTCCCTTTCATAGGGCTTACCTGTATGCAATTTCCTGTCTTCCTGAAGAATAGCTCAGGCGACATGGACAATATCGTGAACCCAGATGTCTTTATAAATGCTGAATAAGAAACATTTTGTTTCTCTTTCAGGTCCTCATACAATGCATACGGCGAACCGGAAAATCTGAATTTATATTTAAAGGTATAGTTTACCTGATATGTATCGCCCTTTCTTATAAAATCTTTGATTCTTTTGATATTACTAATATATTCTTCCCTTGTTATATTTGGCCTTAGGCCTTTGAGCGTGTAAGGCGAGACACTGCGGCGCCAAAAAACTATCTTTTCTCCAGGGCCAAATACGGCAGGTCTTTTATATACCCCAAACCATAACAAAGGAAAACTGAAATCATTGCTGCGGCCTTTCAGGGTGTCTTCAAAAGAAAACCCGGCCTCATAAGAAATAAAACCTGCGGCATAGTATCCCTTTGAGACAAAATCCTCTAGTTCAGAGAATGCCCCTCTTATCTCTTCCATTTTATAACAGGTTATTATCCTTACAGGCCTTGAAAAAAGAAACGAATACCGGTTATCCCTATCAAATCTATTGGTCTCAAGGATGACAAAATTATCTTTGGCAAGGTTAAACATGGCGGGGATGCATAGAGCAATAGGGCCCTCCTTGCTTTTTTATCCGTTAAGCACCTAATATCTCTCTTAGCGGAAACTAAATTTATCTTAACTGGCCCCTCGGGGTGTTTTTCCCTCATTACAGAGGGGTCATCCTGAGGCCATAAGGCCGAAGGATCTCATCTCTATGAGATCCTTCGTCGCTCCGCTCCTCAGGATGAGCAGTCGCACAGGCGAAAAAACTCCCCGACTGCTCATCTTAACTTATTTGGTTTTAAATGCTTCTATGTCTTCGTTTTTCCCAACTATAATCATTGCCGTATCCGGCTCGATTTTATAATCCCCCGTCGGCACAATAATAAATTCACCGCTTAGAACATTCTTTATCGCTATTACCTGTATACCATATTTGGTGCGCAGCTTCAATTCAATCAATGTCTTCCCGACGAATTCGTCAGGGACAGCGAGTTCAATAATGCCGTACTCCTCTGCCATAGGAATATAATCAATAAAATTTGGCCTTAGAAGCCGCATTGCAAGTTTCTGCGCCATCTCTTGCTCTGGAAATATGACCTCATTGGCCCCGACTGCCTGCAAAACAGTTCCGTGTTCTTCATTGGATGCCTTTGCTATTATTTTTTCAACATTCATTTCTTTCAAATAGACAGTCGCCAGGATACTTGCCTCTAAGCTGTTTCCTAAAGAGATAACTGCAATATCTACTTTGAAATATTGAATAAACTGCGCGGTCTTTCGCCCGCGAGGCAATGCCTTCTCCTGCAGCGAAATTCATAATAATTATTCCTGATACGATAAGCGACGCCATAACGCCAAGCGCTAATTTCGTATGGCTTGAGAATCTCCGGGGATACTTTTTCCTGATGATTTGTTTTCCAAAAAGATACATGTCATTCAAAACAAAAAAACCAACCGCCCCGGCAAAGAAAAGTAACATCACCGCCCCGTTAAAAAAGATACTGTCACGGTATGCGGTAAAACTATCGGCATATAGACTAAACCCGGCATTACAAAAGGCAGATACAGAATGAAATAAACCTGTATAGACAGCCTTTGGTAAAGAAAAAAATCTGCTCCAATAACAGGATAACAAAACAACCCCTATCATCTCAAAAAATACAGTAAAGGTAACCACTTTTTTTGAAAACTTTAACAGATCCTCAGAAGATGGCCTGCCGATTGACTCATGCAATAAGTCTCCATTACTAAAAGATAGCCTCTTCTTCAAGCCAACAAGAAGCATGGCAATAAAGATCATATACCCTAAGCCGCCTATCTGAAATAAAAGAAGGATTACCACCTGTCCGAATCTGGAAAAAAAGCTTCCCGTGTCAACAACAATTAGTCCGGTTCCCGTAACCGCAGATGTTGCGGTAAAAAGAGCGTCACTAAAATAAATCTTTTCATCGCCAGATATAGAAATTGGGAGCATGAGCAAGAATGTGCCGATTAAAATTATAAATACAAAGCCTAATACAAGCGACTGTATCGTCGTAAAGGCTATTTTTTTCTCCATATTTCAACCCCTCCTGGATTTTCTATTTTTAAAGCCACCAGAAAAACCCGGAACCACTAAACATATTGAATCAGCCGTTCTTAAACTGCGGTTGGCTGCGCGCTGTTCACTACCTTTCGAACAATAGACCGTCCCGCCTCTTGCATTCTGCAAGAATGCAGCGGGACTCTGCCACCGCTGTTTCGCTTTGCACTGTGTAGGTCCTTCGAAAGCTTCCGTTGGTCGCTTTCTCAGGATCAA
>CAYZNX010000113.1:0-4510 GCA_964479825.1 uncultured Planctomycetia bacterium
TTGCAGGCTTTTCTGCGACCCTCAGTTTCCTGATATAGCATACCGCTGGAAGCAGCTGAATTTTGAAGGAGACCCTGCAGGCCAGCCAGATGCAATGTTATTTTTTATTCCGCATTATTTAGAGAACCCGGATGTGCCTGGAAGATCCGATATGCTGAGCGTCATTAGATTCCCAAATCACAATTATACCATTGTAACAGGTTCTTCATACCAGGGCGAAATAAAAAAGGGATTTTTATCTCATTGGATATATCACGTGTATAAGAAAGGCGGGACAGGCGAACACGCCTCGCTTAAAGAATTTACAGTGAGGCTTAAGGGAAATAAAGAGAAAAGGATAGCTATGTGCGTTTGGGGCCTTACAGGGAGCGGAAAGTCAACGCACGGTCTGTACATAGTTAATAGACACAATACAGGGTTATTTAAGAAGAGTTACGGCGTGGATATTTCAAAATTTATATATAAACAGGTTGTTAAGAATGATGACATAGTAGCCGTGTTTAAGGACCAGGTTGTAAGCCCGGAAAACGGCTCTTGGACAAAGACAGAGGATGTGGACAGGGCGCAGATAGGTATATATAAGGCAGCAATGTCTCCTCACGCCTTGCACGAGAACACCGAGTGGGACGAGAAAGGCAATGTGTGTTTTGAAGGCAGGCTCTTTCAGTACCACGGAAAGCCAAATCAGAACTCCAGGACTGTTCTAATGCTTAAGGATACAGGATATTTTGATAATTCAGTAGATTCCAGTGTGCCTTTAAATATGGCAGTATTCATAAGCCCTGGATACACTTCTGACTATGCGTGGTTAAAGATAACGAATTGTGAAATGACCAGTAAGATCCTGGCAGATGGCAGGACTGTGGGTCATCCTGCACAGTCAAGGCATGGCGTGGGAGAGGTAAAATATGAGACAAGATACTGCCAGCCCTTTACAATTGGGGTAGGAAATGCAGAGCATGTTAAGAGGTTCCATGGTTTTTTAAAAGAGAGGCGAGGGTCAGATAATCCTATAGAGGTTTACCTTATTAACACAACAGGCAAGGTTGGCGCAGCATATGACTGGGTAGAGGAGGACCCTGGCAATGGCAATATGTGGTTCCCAAAGACAAGGTTTGAGGAAGTTGGCGGTAAGATTAAACCTGTAGGCGGAACAGGCCCTTCTATTGAAGAGACAGAGCTGTTTTTATTTCAAGCAGCACGCGGGGCAGTGGAATACGAACAGCATCCAATTTGGGGAAAGAAGGTTCTTGTTCCAAAGAATGTGCCTGGGATTTCTCCTGATAGGCTAAAAGAGCTCAATCCGTTTTCTTACCATTCTATGGAAGAGATGAAAAGGCTTTTAAGGTCGCAGATACAGGTGAGCAAGGCCTATTTACAAAAACAGTGCCCTGGCCTGCCTGAGGAAATAATAAATGCAATGGATTTTTAGTGAGGCCATTTCATGATTAGAAGCATGACTGGTTTTGGAAAAGGCGAGTCTAAAGGAAGGAGAGGTAGATTTACTGTAGAGATACGCACTGTAAACCACAAGTACTTTGATGTATCGTCCAGGATGCAGAATAGCTTTAACAGGCTCGAGGAGAGGATAAAAGATTACCTCCACAGATATATTAGGCGCGGCAAGGTGAATTTTTCCCTATTGTACCGGCAGGAGGGAAGGGCCGTTAACCCTGTCAAGGTTGATGACGAGGCTGTAGAGAAACATTATAGGGCGCTCGCCAGAATAAATTCAAGGTTTAAGTTAAAAGACGAGATAAGATTATCCCATATACTCTCCTTCCCAGACGTGATAGTGGAGGAACACCCAGAGCATGAGGCCATCTCAATGTGGCCTTTTATTGAGCAGGCTATTAAAAGGGCGGTTATGGAATGTAACAGGATGAAGGCAAAAGAGGGCAGGGCCATTTTTAAAGACCTTTCAAAGAGGACAGAGAGAATCTCAGTCTGTGTAAATAAGATATCCAGCTTGGTGCCCGGGCTTGTATCTGGTTATAAGAAGCGCTTAGAATCCAGCTTAAGGCATATATTAAAGAAGGGACTTTATGACATAGACAGGAATAGGCTTGAGACAGAGTTGGCAATATTTGCGAGACAGTGCGATGTAAGCGAAGAGATAACCCGTGCGAAGAGTCATATTAGTGCCTTAAAGAATACATTTTTGTCAAACGAAGAATCTGGCAGGAGGTTAGAATTTATATTACAGGAATTACAGAGGGAGATAAATACCTTAGGCTCAAAGGCAGGCGATGTAAAGATATCGCGCCTTGTTGTGGATATAAAGAGCGAGATAGAGAAGATGCGGGAGCAGGCGCAGAACGTGGAGTGAACATAAAAAAATTCGAGTTTTAGACTTTGAATTTGTTTAGAGTTTGGAATTTCGGATTTGACATAACTTGTTTCGTATTTCGATATTCGTATTTTGGATTTGAACTATGCATATGAAACGTAAGGGTATACTTTTCATAATATCAGCGCCGTCTGGCTCAGGCAAGACCACGCTTTGCAACAGGTTGGTTGATTCTTTACAGGGTTTGGGCCGGTCGATTTCTATGACTACGAGGTCCCCGCGGCCTGGGGAGAAGGACGGTATAGATTATATTTTTATAGATAGAGAGGAGTTTTTAAAGCGCAAAAAGAAAAAAGAATTTTTGGAATGGGCCAGGGTCTTTGATGAGTATTACGGAACGCCAAAAAGATATGTCAAACACATTCTAAAGAAAGGCCAGGATGTCCTTTTAAGCATAGATGTCCAGGGCGCAATGAAACTAAAAAGGTGCAGGATGAGGGCGGTCTCTATATTTATTATGCCGCCGTCTATTTCACAGTTGAGAGAGAGGCTGGTTAACCGTTCGACTGATTCAAAAAAAGAGATTGCAAAAAGAATGAGGCTGGTAAACAAGGAGTTGTCGTATAAGCCAAGATACGATTATGTAATTATAAATAGTAAAATAGATTCTGCTCTGGCAATCCTGAGGTCTATTGTTATTGCAGAAAGGTGCAGGATATAAGGTTACGAGGTTGCTGAAAAAGTCCAAAAAAGCTATCAGCAACCTCTGAAAAGTTGTAAGAGGAGAAGAAAATATGTCATATATGCCTCGCGAGAAGATATTTAAAAACGGCGACAGTCTTTATAAACTTACATTGATTGCTGCCAGAAGGGCCGTAGAATTGAATAATGGTGCTCCAAAATTAGTTAACACTACTTCTACAAAGTTTTCTACAATTGCCCTGGAGGAGATTAGTCAGGGAAAAGTGAAGTATATAGCAAAGAGCATAGAGCAAAGAGCGAAGAGCGAAGAGCAAAGGGCATAGAGCAAAGAAAATATTTTCTCTATGCCCTTAGCCCTATGCTCTATGCTATTTAGTTTGTTATGAAGAAGCAACACATCATCATCGGCGTAACAGGCAGCGTGGCATGCTATAAGACCCTTGACTTAGTAAGGGCCTTTCGTAGAGCCGGGATGACTGTAGAAATAATACTGACAAGAGAGGCAGAAGACTTTATAAGGCCGATTCTCTTTCAGGCAGTGTCTGGCAACAGGGTTATAACAGGGGATTTATTTAAATTGCCTGAAGAATGGGACGCCGCGCATATTTCACTGGCAGAAAAGGCGGATTTATTAATCGTATCCCCTGCCACAGCTAATATAATCGGAAAGGTAGCAGGCGGCATATGCGATGATATGCTTACCTGCACTATATGCGCCACAAATGCACCTGTATTATTTGTGCCTGCAATGAATAACAATATGTACAATAATGTCATTGTGCAGCAGAATATTCAGAAGCTTAAAAAGGCCGGTTATTATTTTACAGGCCCGGTCAAGGGTAAGCTTGCATGCGGCACTGAGGCCATAGGCCATATCCAGAATGTGGAATGGATAGTAAGGGAAGCCAAGAGGCTGTTAAATAAGAGATAGGAGGGAGGAGTTTTATCCGAATTCTAGTAACTGCTGGGCCAACCATAGAGCCAATAGACCCTGTAAGGTTCATATCGAATAGGTCAACAGGATACCTGGGCTATAAAATTGCAGAGATAGCTTCAAAGAGACATCATAGCGTTACTCTTATTAGTGGGCCGACGAGCATTAAGGTGCCAAATGTCAAGAAATTTATTTCAGTGGACTCAGCAGGAGACTTATTAAGGGTTCTCAGAAAAGAGATCGGCGATAGCCAGTGTTTAATAATGTGTGCTGCGGTAAGTGATTTTAGGCCCGAGCGCATTTTAAAAAAGAAGGTAAAGCGGTCTAAAGGGCTATTGCTTAAGTTGGTCCCTAACAAAGATTTACTTACGGAACTATTAAAATATAAAAAAGATAAGTTATATATAGGTTTTAGCTTAGAGACAGAAGATGTCCTTAGAAACTCGCGTTTGAAGCTAAAGAAGAAGGGCCTTGATATTATTGTAGGCAACAGATTGACTAAAAAATATAACCCCTTTGGATGCAATAAGTTAGATGGATATATAATTGAGAAAGACGGTCCTGCAACCAAGATAGAGCAAGGA
>CAYZNX010000114.1:0-4496 GCA_964479825.1 uncultured Planctomycetia bacterium
GGCATGTCCGTAAGCACAGAGACGAGCCTGAACCTGGCGCCCAATTCCGGATTAACCAGAAGATTGTTGCGGCCTATAAATCCCAGGCCTGCCAATCTAGCGACCTCCTTATGAGAAAGATGGCCTTCCTGTTTTTCCCAGTCTATTATCTGGGAGGCAGGAACAGGCAAGGCCTTGTATCCCTTGGAATGTATAAAATTAGAAACCCTGAAGGCCATCTGGTCAAGCGCTATATTCAGCTGACGGTAATGATGATAGTAAATCTTTGTAGGCGCATCTTTGATTTCTTCCAGAATAGGATCGGAAAGCCGCAGGCCTATAGAGATAGCATAATCTAAATCACTTAAAATTTCATCTGAAAAATGAAATTCCTTCTTTGCATCCTTTACATAACCCACGCCAAAAAGACACGCCCCTAAAGCGCTGGTAAGGTCCTCTAATTCTTTGCGGTTGGCTGTTCTCGCTTCCATTTTTTAAGATAGACCATCAGTATTGATATACTAACTGGCGTTACACCTGAAATCCTGGATGCCTGGCCAAGATTAATGGGCCGTGCAGACATAAGTTTCTCAACAATCTCATTTGAAAGCCCTGGGATATTGTTATAGTCAAAGTCTTCGGGTATTCTGATATTTTCTATCTTTTTAAAATTCTCAACCTCTTTTACCTGTCTTTCTATAAAACCTTCGTATTTTACCTCTATCTCTACCTCTCTGGCCTCCTCAACAGAAAGCCCTCCTCTCCTCGCATCAAGGGCCTCCAGCATATTAAAATTTACCTGTGGCCTTTTTAATAAATCGGACAGCGTCATCACATTATTTATGGGAGGTATATTTAATCTTTTGAGTCTATTTTTTATTGTTACAGTAGGATAAATCTTAACCTTTTTTATCCTGTCCAGTTCTCTATTTATCCTATTCCTTTTAATAACCAACCTCTCATAATCCTTCTTCTTTACAAGCCCCAGGTTGTAGCCAAACTCGACAAGTCTCAGGTCAGCATTATCCTCCCTTAAAAGCAGTCTATATTCTACCCGGGAGGTAAACATCCTATATGGCTCATTCGTGCCTCTCGTGACAAGGTCGTCTATAAGAACCCCTATATAGGCCTGGGAGCGATCCAGGATAAAAGGCGCTCTACCCTTAAGCTTACATGCTGCATTTATTCCTGCTATTAAACCCTGGCTAGCTGCCTCTTCATATCCTGTTGTGCCATTTATCTGACCCGCATGATAAAGATTTTCTAGAATCTTGGTCTCTAGTGTAGGCTTGAGCTGCGTGGGCTCTACAAAATCATACTCGATGCCATATCCGGGGATAACTATCTCTGCCTTTTCAAGTCCAACTATGCTCCTCACCATCTTCAATTGAACATCAACAGGCAAACTTGTAGAAATACCGTTTGGATAATATTGATTTACATCTAAGCCCTCTGGCTCTAAAAATATCTGATGTCTATCCCTGTCGCTGAATCTTATTACCTTATCTTCTATGGAAGGGCAATATCGCACACCAGTGGATTGAATCTTTCCGGTATAAAGCGGCGAGCGGTCAAGGTTATCGCGTATTATCCTGTGCGTTTTTTTATTTGTATAAGTCATATAACAAGGTAACTGTTTCCTTTCTATTCTCTTAGTATAAAATGAAAAGGGAATGGGCGGCTCGTCGCCTTTTTGCTTTTTCATCTTCGAAAGGTTTATAGTCTCTGAATCCAGCCGCGGCGTAGTGCCTGTCTTTAGCCGCATTACTTTAAAGCCCAATGACCTTAGATTATCCGAAAGTCCAATTGAAGGCGGGTCTCCTAACCTGCCCCCTGGAAAATGCGAGAGGCCTATGTGTATGGTGCCGTTCAAGAAAGTGCCAGGCGTCATAATGACGGCTCGTCCCTCTATCAGAGACCCATCCATAAGCCCAACACCACATGCAATGTTATCCTTAACTATTATATGAGATACAGAATTCTCTAATGTATCCAGATTTTTTGTCTTGTTAATCACGGCCTGCATATATTCAAGATAAAGTGCCCTATCTACCTGCGCCCTCGAAGACCAGACAGCAGGCCCTTTGCTTCTATTAAGTATGCGAAATTGTATAGCGCTAAAATCCGTTGCCTTTGCCATCTCGCCGGCCAATGCATCTATCTCTTTTACAAGCTGGCCCTTACCTATCCCGCCTATAGCAGGATTGCAGGACATATACCCTGCCTTATCAAGATCCATGCTTACAAGAAGCGTCTTGCAACCCATCCTGCTCGAGGCAAGAGATGCCTCAATGCCTGCATGGCCTGCGCCAACAACTATGACATCATATGCCATTTTCATAGGGATATCAAAATAACTTCACAAAATAAGCAATGCTTAAAATGTGAAGTTAAGAAAGGTATTCTTGCAAAGACCTTACCTTAAAGTCATTTTTCATCGTAGTCTCTATGCCATTTACAGCGGCCTGTGCACCCTGTATTGTAGTTATGCACGGGATACCATGCATGGCTGCCATACTCCTTATTGGCCTCATATCAGACCTGCCTTCTTGGCCTGACGGCGTATTAATGATAAGTTTTATATCCGCCTTTCTAATGCTATTTAGGAGGCTATCATCTCCCTCTGCAATCTTGCCAACTACCTTTGCATCTATATTATTTGATTTAAGGGCCTTATAAGTACCTTCTGTTGCTATTATATCAAAACCCATATCAAAAAGTTTTTTTGCAATAGCTACTATGCGTTTCTTATCCGCATCCTTGACGCTGATAAAGATCTTTCCCTTCTTTGGTAATGTCTGGCCTGCGGCTATCTGTGACTTGTAAAATGCCATTCCGAACGAGGCATCTATACCCATCACTTCCCCTGTGGACTTCATCTCAGGCCCGAGAATAGTATCCACACCGGAAAACCTTGAGAACGGTAATACTGATTCCTTTACTGAAATATGGTCAACATATTTTTCCTTTATAAAACCAAGCTCTTCCAGTGTCATTCCTGCCATAACCTTTGCTGCTATTTTTGCAAGCGGAATGCCTGTGGATTTACTTACAAAAGGCACTGTCCTCGAGGCCCTTGGATTTACTTCTAAGACATATACGGCGCTATTCTTCACTGCGTATTGTATATTTAACAAGCCCTTGACCTTTAGTTCTTTTGATAGGGCATAAGTGTATTTTCTTATTGTATCTATCAAGTTATTACTTAATGTATGGGGCGGCAACACACATGCTGAATCTCCTGAATGCACGCCTGCCTCCTCTATGTGTTCCATTATGCCGCCTATGACAGTGAGCCTTCCGTCTGAAACAGCATCTACGTCAACCTCTATTGCATCGGCAAGGAACTGGTCTATTAAAATTGGATGCTCACTAGATGCCTCCTGTGCTTCATGGATAAACTCTCTGAGAGGGCCCTCGTTATAAACTATCCTCATTGCCCTTCCGCCTAATACATAAGACGGCCTTACGAGCACTGGATATCCTATCTCTCTCGCAATCCTAAAGGCTTCATCTTCTGAAACAGCAGAGCCATTTGCAGGCTGGTTGATCTTTAGTTTCTCTAAAACCTTTGCAAATTTACTCCTGTCCTCTGCCATATCTATCGATTCAACGCTTGTGCCAATAATCTTTGCACCTTGCACCTCAAGTTTTTTTGCTAAATTAAGAGGTGTCTGCCCTCCAAACTGCACTATGACCCCATCTGGTTTCTCCTTATCTATAATATTCATTACATCTTCGAATGTGAGCGGCTCAAAATACAATTTATCCGATGTGTCATAATCTGTTGATACAGTCTCAGGATTTGAATTTACCATTATTGTTTCATAGCCTATCTCTTTTAGCGCAAAAGAGGCATGGCAACAACAATAATCAAATTCTATGCCCTGGCCAATCCTGTTAGGACCTCCTCCGAGTATCATAATCTTTTTCTTTTTTGAAGCCCTGACCTCATCCTTGTCCTCGTATGTTGAGTAGTAGTAAGGCGTATATGCCTCAAATTCACCTGCGCATGTATCAACTAATTTAAAGACAGCTCCTATGCCTTTCTTTTTTCTATGTCCTCTCACGGATATCTCGTCACTACCTGTTAGATCCGCAAGCTGTGCGTCGCTAAAGCCGTATTGTTTGGCCTTGAGAAGTAAGTCAGTGTTAAGCTGTGCGTTGTAAGTCGTAAGTTCTCTCTCTAACTCCACGATCTGCTTTATATTATCAATGAACCATGGGTCTATCTTTGTAAGCTTGCAAATCTCCTCCGCACTATAACCTTTTTGCAAGGCGTACTTTATATAAAATATCCTTGATGCGTTCGGCTGTTCTAATTTCTGTTTTATCTTTGCGTCTGATATCTCTCTAAAATCCTTTTTGTTGTCCAGGCCTTTATGTCCTATCTCTAAGCTGCGCAGGCCCTTCTGCAATGCCTCCTTAAATGTCCTACCAATAGCCATGGTCTCGCCTACTGATTTCATTGATATGCCCAAGACATCCTCTGCCTCAGGAAATTTTTCAAAGGTAAA
>CAYZNX010000115.1:0-4484 GCA_964479825.1 uncultured Planctomycetia bacterium
GTATGGAAATTCAATAATATGATTACACAGATTTTAAAAGCAGATTACACAGATTAAAGAATTATCTGTGTAATCTAAATTGTATATTCTATGAGGAATAATCTGTGTAATCAGCGAGCGAAGCGAGCTTAATTTATCCGTTAATTGATTATGAGATTACTGGATATATTAATGGGCATGGTTGAAAGGAAGGCCTCTGATGTTGTTCTTAGAGCGGGCAGCCCTGTGTGCATGAGGATAAACGGGGAGCTTTTTAAAGACGGGCCCGAACTTACTGAAAAGGATTTAAATGGTTTAATTGATGAAATAAGCACCCATACCCAGTGCGGTGATTTAAAAGGAAAACAGGAGGACGTATTGTCTTTCGGCATTAAGGATGCAGGCCGCTTCAGGACAACAATTTTTCAACAGAGGGGAACGCCTGTCGTTGTCTTTCGCGCCATTAATACCGAGGTCCCTACATTTGAGGAGTTAAACCTGCCGTCCAAGGTGTTGCAAAATTTATGTAATGAAAAAAGAGGGCTGGTGCTTGTTACTGGCACTACAGGAAGCGGTAAATCTACAACTGTGGCTAGTATGATTGAGTATATAAATACGAATACAGCCAAACATATTGTTACCCTTGAGGACCCGATTGAATTTTTGTTTGCAGATAAAAAGTCTGTTTTGAGCCAGAGGGAGATAGGCATTGATACAGAGAGCTTTCAGAACGCCCTTGAGTACATAATGCTCCAAACCCCAGATATAATTTTTATTGGGGATATAAGGAATGTTGATGTTATGGCTACAGCGCTTACAGCTGCAGAGACAGGGCAGTTAGTGATAGCGAACTTACATACTATAAATACCACGCATACAATAGAGAGGATAGTGAATTTTTTTCAGCCACATCAACATGCCGAGATAAGGATGCAGCTTTCTTTATTGTTAAAAGGTATAGTATCTTTGAGATTAGTACCTCTTAGGGGTGGCACCGGCCGTGTCCCTGTCTGCGAGATACTTATACCAACCCCTACAATAGTTGAATTAATAAGAGAAGGCAAGATAGAGGAGATAGAGTATTATATTAAGGATGGTTCTCTATATGGCATGCAGACATTTGACCAGGCCCTGTTAATCCTATATAAGAGCGGCAATATAACAAAGGATACGGCACTGGCTTATGCAGAGAGAAAGAATGAAATGCTCATGGGCGGGCCTTAAGGAATTGCAGTAAGACCCTATGAAAAAACATATTATTGAAATTCCATACAATAAATTAGGCGGCCTATGAAACAGGTATTTTTTATATTATTGTTGCTTTTTTCAATAGCAATAATCGGGCTTTTTATATTTTTATTGACATTTGATGCCAATAAATTTAAGCCATTAGTGACTGAAAAAATAGAAAAGGCCATAAATAAGGATGTGAGGATAGGAAATATATCTTTAAATATCTTGCCTGCCATTTCGTTTAGGATAGATGGGCTAACTATTAAGGACCTTGACAAGACATGGGAGGATGCCCTTCTGCAGGTGGGCTCTGTGGAGCTGAATTTAAAACCCTTACCGCTTATTAAAAAAGATATACAGATCGAACATTTGAATATCAAGGGATTAAATTTAAATATCACGGAAGGCCACTTATCAGCAATGGGCAGGACGACTGTGGCAGAGGGGCATAAAGATGTGGATAGCGGGCTTCTAGCTGCAGGCGCTTTGAAGTTTTTGGCTAAATCTATAACTATAATAAATTCTAATATAGATTATTCGGACTTCACGTCAGGACGGCCGGTAAGCATAAAGGTTGACATTATAGAGGCCTTTCTTAAAAATGTGTCGGCGTATGGACCAGTGGATATTAGCGCCAGGGCGTCTCTTTTTGGCAGGGGAAAAGAAAATATAAAACTCAATGCAATGCTGTATCCTGAATTTGAAACTAAAAGGCCGTTCCTGAAAAACCTCGGTTTATACATAGACCTCTCTAATGTAGACTTAAACAAGGTGTTTGATATATTAGGCAATCCCAACCTTGTGAGAAATAGCCTTGATGAAGAGATCGAAGGAAAACTTATTCTTGGTGCAGAAAAGATATTATTGGATCCAGACACAATCCTTGATTCAAATATAAACATAACCTTGTCTGATGGGGTTGCCCTAGTCAAGATGCCTATAAGAGGAAATTTTAAAGATATTGAGCTGAAGGCAGGGACAGACCATGGAGATGTAAAATTACAGAAGCTGACAGGCAGGGTTGCAGGAGGAGATTTTTTCATCACAGGAACCATAAAGGACATACTTATGCAGCAGAGATTGGATCTTGTCGGGGAGCTGCATGGCGTAGATATTGCGCTAGTGCAGCCGGATATTAAAACTGCCGGGCCGCGGTTTGAGGGTATATTGAATATAGAGATGGTCTCTTCAGCAAGGGGCGTTAGTTTGCAGAGAATTAGCGAGACATTTCAGGCAGAAGGTTCTATAAGTATAAAAAGGCCTGTATTGAGAAATATAAACATCTTAACAAAGGCGCTTGACCGTCTTGATATGCTGCCAGGTCTTGTCGATGGCTTGAAACGCAGGCTGCCCGAACATTATAAGGACTTATTAAGCGAGGATTATACGGCCTTCAAGCCGATAGATGTAAGGTTTAGATTTAAGGACAAAAGATTATTTTTTCCAGAAGCCGTGATTGAATCAGATGCGTTTTATCTCGTTGCTAATGGATATTTCAGCATTGATGGAGATATCGTCGTGGATTCTGATTTATTTATACCACAGGACCTCTCAAATGCGTTTATTGACGCGGTGCACGAATTTAAATATCTTCAGAATTCTCAAGGAATGATAACAATGCCTCTAAGCATCCAAGGTAGATTTCCAAATATATCTGTAATGCCTGATTTGGATTATGTAATACAAAGACTGGCTGTTTCCAAAGGACAGGAATTGATAGAGGGCATATTTAAAAAAGACCTGCCTATAGGAGTAAAGAAGGCCCCGCCAGATGAAGGACAGGGCACAACTGATGAAGAAACCGAGGCTAAACAGGAGGGGGTTGAGCCGGCAGAGGCCATATTGAGAGGGATATTTGACATTATTACGAGGCCCCGCGAGTGAGACCTTTTATGCAAAATATTATAGTACTTATTACAACTCCCAATAATAAAGAGGCAAAAAGTATCAGTAAGATTTTACTTGATAGGCAACTTGCGGCATGTGTTAATATAATAAGAGATATGGATTCGTATTTTTTGTGGAAAGGCAAGAAGGAGAGGGCAAAGGAAAATCTTTTGATTTGTAAAACAACAAAAAACTCGCTCAAGGGGATTATTAAAACAGTAAGGTCTATTCATTCTTATGAAGTGCCCGAGATAATTGCCGTACCTATAATAGGCGGCAACAAACCATACCTGGATTGGATAAAACATAGTACCTAAGATATGAAAATAATTGCCTTGATTTTAATTTTGTTTTGGTGTATGTCTACCCTTTTTTGTATGGGAAATGAAGACAAAGGAGGTGCAGGTATGAAACTTATCAGCCCTGAATTTAAACACAATGCCACGGTCCCTAAAAAATTTACGTGTCAGGGAGAGGATGTTAACCCAACCTTAATCGTAGAGGATATCCCAGATGGCGCAATCTCCCTTGCGTTGATAATGGATGACCCTGATGCGCCAATGGGCACATGGGTCCATTGGGTCGTATATAATATTGCTGTTTGTCCGAGGATAGAAGAGAATAGCATACCAGGAGAGCAGGCCCTGAATAGCTTTGGCAGAAAGGATTATGGCGGGCCATGCCCTCCATCTGGAAGGCATCGCTATTTTTTTAAGATATATGCCTTGGATACGTATATTAGTTTAAGCGAAGGGGCGCGAAAGAAGGATTTGGAAAAGGCGATGGAGGGCCATATATTGGATAGAACAGAGTTGATAGGGCTTTATGAGAAGGAGTGATGAAAAAACGAAAACAATATTTATATTATCAATAGTTATTATATCCCTCTCAATTATTTCAGGCTATCTTGCCGGTTATTATATTTACAAGGAGCACAAGGAGAAGGCAGCGTATCTTGATGAACAGATCCAGTCTATCCTGTATAGGTTTGGCAGGATTGAAAACGATCTAATTGGGCTTTATTCTGACTTGGACGAAAATAAAATAGAGAGAAAAAAGGTTTTATTAAAACTAGAGGATATAAGAGGGGATATAGAGGAGTGGAAGAATGGCTATAAGACCACAGTTTTAAGGCTCAGGTCATCGATAGAGGACATGAAGGTTGACAGGCTTACGAGAACAGTTGAAAGATTGCAGGACGAAATAAATAGATTTAAAATGATGGTTCAGGATTTAGATATGAAGATTGACTCATCGAGGGCGCAGGCAATAGGCTCAGGACTCGATATAAATTCTATAGATCTTGGCAGGATATCTGTGAAGAAAGAAGATAAAAAATAACTTCACACTTTGTGCAATGCACAAAGTGTGAAGTTATTTAGAGG